>NZ_JBEXHY010000074.1:0-29106 GCF_040608295.1 Micromonospora sp. NPDC005197
CCAGTGCACGGCGAGCGCCGTCTTGGGGGGCCCCCCCCCCCCCCCGCCGGGCCCCCGACGATCGACAGGAAGACGGTCGGGAGGTCGCCGCGCCGGGCCCGCGCGTCCCGGTCCATCACCGCGAGGTCGGCGCCCACCATGGGCGCCAGGTCGGTCTTGTTGATCACGAGGAGGTCGGCGGACGTGACCCCGGGCCCGCCCTTGCGCGGCACCTTGTCCCCGCCGGCCACGTCGACCACGAAGATCTGCCGGTCGACCAGGCCCCGGCTGAACGTGGCGGTGAGGTTGTCGCCGCCGCTCTCCACCAGCACCAGGTCCAGCGGACCGAGCGCCTCGGCCAGTTCGTCCACGGCGTCGAGGTTGGCGCCGATGTCGTCGCGGATGGCGGTGTGGGGGCAGCAGCCGGTCTCCACGGCGCGGATCCGGGCCGGGTCCAGGACGCCGGCCCGCTTGAGGAAGTCGGCGTCCTCGGTGGTGTAGATGTCGTTGGTCACCACGCCGAGCCGCAACTCGTCGGCGAACGCCCGGCACAGGGCGGCCACCAGCGCGGTCTTACCGGACCCGACCGGCCCGCCGATGCCGACCCGCAGCGCTCGGCCCGAGGGTGCCAGCTGCGGGTGCGGGTCCACCCCCGGCTCGGGATGGGTGTGCGGAACGGTCTCGTCGTGCGGCGGCCCGGCAGCGGGTGCAGCGGCGGGTACATCGGTCGGCTCAACAATGTCAGGACGCAAAGAGACGCACCTCCCAGGTGGCGTGGACTTCGGCAGAGATGTCGGCGAGCGGGGCGGCGGCGGCCGGCAGCCGCTCGGGTGGGTCGTCGGCGGCACGGGCCGCGTCGGCGGCTGTGCCGTCGCAGAGGTCGACGAGGCCGACCAGCAGGGCCTGGACCTGGTACGGGTCGAGGCCGAGCAGACGTACGCCGGCACTGGCCGCACCGGTCACCGTCCCGTACGCGGCGACCGTTGCGGTCTCGGTGCGGCTCAACCCGGCGGCGGCGCAGAGCAGCCCGAGCACCAGCGGCTGGTGCGCTCCCCCGGGTGTGGCGGGCAGGTCACCGAACGGCGCCTGCGGCCAGATGGCCCGTCCGGCGCGCAGCAGCGCCCGTCCCTGGCGGCGGGACACCGCGCGCAGCGCCGGGGCGGCGGTCCGGGCGTCCAGCTCCGCGTCGAGCCGGGCCAGGGCGTCGGACCGCCCGCCGGAACCGGCCGGCGCACCCGACCGCGCGGCCAAAGCGGCCGGCGCAGCCGGCCGCCCGGCGGGATGGCCGCGTCCGAGCGACCGTGCGGTGGCCCGGGCTGGTTCGGTTGCGGTGCCGCAGGCTGGCAGCGCCACCCGGTGTGCCGCCGCCGCGAACGCCGCGCCGACCAGCCCGGCGGTGGTCAGCCGGCCGACCAGGAACGACTCCAACGAGGCCAGGTCGCTGACCCGGCCGGCGGCGACGGCCGCCTCCAGGCCGCCGGAGTGCGCGTGCGCGCCGGCCGGGAAGCGCCCGTCGGCCAGCAGCAGGAGCAGGCTCGACGTCGCCATCAGAACAGGAAGTACCGCTGGGCCATCGGCAGGTGGGGCACCGGGTCCGGCTCCACCACCTCGCCGTCGATCCGCACGGTGAAGGTGTCCGGGTCCACCTCGATGTGCGGCATCGCGTTGTTCTCCGGCAGGTCGGCCTTGCCCCGGGACCGCACGTCGGCGACCGGCACGACCCGCCGCCGCACGTCCAGGCGCAGTCCGGCGTCCAGGGCCGCCGGCGCGACGAACGTCAGACTGGTGGCGGCCGCCGCGGCCCCGTACGCCCCGAACATCGGGCGCGGCAGCATCGGCTGCGGGGTGGGGATCGACGCGTTGGCGTCACCCATCTGGGCGTACGCGATCATGCCGCCCTTGAGCACGAGGTGCGGTCGTACGCCGAAGAACGCCGGGTCCCAGAGCACCAGGTCGGCGAGCTTGCCCGGCTCGACCGAGCCGATCTCCCGTTCCAGCCCGTTGGCCATCGCCGCGCAGATGGTGTACTTCGCCACGTACCGTCGCGCGCGGTGGTTGTCGGCCGCGCCGTCGCCCGGCAGCGCGCCCACCCGCTCCTTCATGACGTGGGCGCTCTGCCAGGTCCGCAGGATCACCTCGCCGACCCGGCCCATCGCCTGCGCGTCGGACCCGATGATGGAGATCGCGCCGAGGTCGTGCAGCAGGTCCTCGGCGGCCATGGTGGACGGTCGGATCCGGCTCTCGGCGAAGGCCAGGTCCTCCGGCACGGACGGGTTGAGATGGTGGCAGACCATCAGCATGTCCAGGTGCTCGGCGAGGGTGTTGCGGGTGTACGGGCGGGTCGGGTTGGTCGACGACGGCAGCACGTTCGGCTCGCTGGCCACCGTGATGATGTCCGGCGCGTGCCCGCCTCCCGCTCCCTCGGTGTGGTACGAGTGGATCGCCCGCCCGCCGATCGCGCGCAGCGTGTCGGCCACGAATCCCGCCTCGTTGAGGGTGTCGGTGTGGATCGACACCTGGACCCCGGAGGCGTCCGCCACCCGCAGGCAGGCGTCGATCGCCGCCGGGGTGGTGCCCCAGTCCTCGTGCAGCTTGAAACCGCCCGCGCCGGCCCGAAGCTGCTCCCACAGCGCCTCTTGCGAGACGGTGTTGCCCTTGCCGAGCAGCAGCACGTTGACCGGCAGCGTGTCCAGCGCCTCGTGCATCCGGGCCAGGTGCCAGGCGTTGGGCGTGACCGTCGTGGCCCGGGTGCCCTCGGCGGGGCCCGTGCCGCCGCCGACGAGTGTGGTGACGCCGCCGGCGAGCGCCTCGGTGACGATCTGCGGGCAGATGAAGTGCACGTGGGTGTCGACGGCGCCTGCGGTGAGGATCCGGCCGTTGCCGGCGATCACCTCGGTGGCCGGGCCGATGACCAGGTCGGGGTGGACGCCGGACATGGTGTCCGGGTTGCCGGCCCGGCCGAGGGCGACGATCCGCCCGTCGCGCAGCCCCACGTCGGCCTTGACCACACCCCAGTGGTCGAGCACGACGGCGCCGGTGATGACGGTGTCGAGGGCTCCTTCGGCGCGGGTGGCCCGCGACTGCCCCATCGACTCGCGGATCACCTTCCCACCGCCGAAGACGGCCTCGTCGCCGCCGACGCAGTGGTCGGTCTCCACCTCGATCAGCAGGCTCGTGTCGGCCAGCCGGATGCGGTCACCGGTGGTGGGTCCGTACAGGTCGATGTAGCGGTCCCGCCGCACGGCGCTCATCGCGCCGGCCTGTTGCTAGTCGGCGCCTCGCTCGTCGGCGCCTCATTTGTCGGCGCGTCTGTCGTCGGCGCGTCTGTGGTCGGCGCGGCCGGGAACGCCTCGTCCAGCGGCCCGGCGCACTCCCCGCGCAGGCCCGGCACGACGCGCGCGCCGCCGAGCGGGACCAGGTCCACGCTGCGGCTCACGCCCGGCTCGAAACGGACCGAGGTGCCCGCCGGTACGGCAAGGCGCTGCCCCCAGGCCGCGACCCGGTCGAAGGTCAGGGCCGGATTGGTCTCGGCGAAGTGGTAGTGCGAGCCCACCTGCACCGGCCGGTCGGCGGTGTTGACCACGACCAGGGTGGTCACCGGCCGGCCCGCGTTGATCTCGACCGGGTCGGCCGCCGGCAGGATCTCCCCCGGGATCACGGGATCGGGTGGTGCACCGTTACGAGCTTGGTGCCGTCCGGGAACGTCGCCTCCACCTGCACCTCCCTCAGCAGCTCGGGGATGCCGTCCTGGACGTCGTCGCGGCCGAGCACGCTCCGGCCGGCCGACATGAGGTCGACCACCGACCGACCGTCGCGGGCGCCTTCGAGCAGGAAGGCGGTGATCATCGCGACGGCTTCGGGGTAGTTGAGGCGCAGGCCGCGTTCGCGGCGGCGGCGGGCGACATCGGCCGCGACGTGGACGAGCAGGCGGTCCTGCTCGTGCGGGCTGAGGAACACGGGACTCTCCGGTGGGGATCGGCGTGTCCGGCTCGCCGTCGGCCCCGTACGGAGCCGCGCCGGGCAGCAGTCACCCGGGGACGAGCTGGAGTCACACGACCGCCGGAACCACCGTCGACGGGGTGGCCCGGGACTCCACCATCCCGGCCCGCGCGACGGGCATCCGGCGGTGTCCGGTCGGATGCGGACCGCACCGCCCACCGCTTGAGCAGACCGTAGAGGATTGTCACCGGCAGGGGCAACAGTCCGTTCGGGATCAGCGGTGACGCCGCGGCCCGTCGGATAGCCGACTCGCCCCCCGCACATGCTCGCGGTGTGCGGCGCCTGGCGCACGAGCGCGTCGATGGGATCATGACAGGGCGGGTCCGTCCCGTCGTCCCGCCCGCTCCCGCGCAGTCGCGCGACGTCCACAGTGGAGGCACGTGTTGGGAGAGTCGGCCACGCCGTCCGCAACGAGTGGCAGCGGCAGCGGCGATCACCGGATCCGGACGCTCGCCGTGATCGGCGTGGCGGCCAACGTCCTCGGTGTGGTGACCGCGGTGGAGAGCGTGCTGCGCCGGGACGTGCTGCTGTTCGTCCTCACCCTCACCGCGGTCCTGCTGCTCGCCGGGTTCTGGCTGTGGTATCGGCGGACCCGTCTCGCGGTCGCTCTGCTGGCGCTGGGCTGCCTGCTGCTCGGCGGTGTCGTGGCGACCCAGCTCAACCGCCAGTCGACGTCGCCGCCCACCGCCGGCTCCCCGACGGGGACGTCGGCCGCCGCGCCCCCGCCAGCCACCGACCCCGCCACGCCGTCCGCGGGGCAGGCCACCCCGACCACCGGGGGTACGACGGCGACGGACCCGGACGCGCCCCGCACCCTCGTGGACCGAAACGTCGTGCTGCCCCGCGCCGCCGCGGTCGACGTCGACCAGCCCGATCAGCAGGTCGTCGCGCACCACTCGAACGGTGCGACCGATGGGCTGGACCTGTACCACGACTGGGGGCAGGTGCGCTCGGACAACATCCAGGTCGCCAACGCGCCGAACGTGTACCCGTACTCCGGCGGCAACCCCGCCCAGGCGTACGCGGGCTGCGTCGCGTCGGCCACCGGGTCGGCGCGGGACTCGTTCACGGACGGCGCCGACTTCTGTTTCCGTACCTCCGAGGGGCGGTTGGGGTTCGCCACCATCACCACCACCCGGGCGGATCAGGCGTTCGTCGTCCACGTCGTGGTGTGGGACGCCACGGGGGCCTGACGCCGGGCTGTCGACAGGTACGCGTACTCATTCCCGCGCGAGTCATTGCGGGAGATGATCGCCCGATGACGGCGATGAGGCGTACGCACGCACTGTTCGGTGCGCTGTTCCTGGCGGTGGCCACGGTCGGGGTGTGGCTGCTCTGGCTGGGCTGGGACACCGGTTACACGGTCGACGCGCGGACCGGCGCGACCAGCGGCCCGTACGAGCCGTGGCAGGTGATCGGCTGCGTGCTGACGCTCGTGCTGCTGGCCGCCCTGGCCGCGTGGCGACTCAGCCCGTGGCTGGTGGCCCCCGTGATGACTGTCGCCTTCACCGCTGCCTGGTCACGCCAGGCCGCGTCGCGCGACGACAGCGGACTGTGGGTCGTCGGGGCGGTCCTGGTGCTGGTCGGGATGGCGGTGGGCAGTACGGCGGTGAGCCTCGCCGCACGCCGGGTCGCCCGTGGTCGGGCCGGCCGATCCGACTAGGACGTGTCCTGTCGACCACGCACCGACTCGTCGGTTCAGTGCCGGTGGGTGAACGCGCGCCCGGCCACCGCGAACAACGACACGCTGATCGTGGCGACGAACACCCGCATCGTCGGGTCGAAGTTCAGCGCCGAGCCGAGGTCACGGGAGATGTGCACGCCGACGAAGGTCGGCACGGCGCTCCACACCGTGACCGCGAGCAGCAGCAGGGCGACGCTGGCGATGACGGCGGCGAGCAGGCACTGGCGCACGTACCGAGCGGACCGCCTGCCGCGTACCCACAGCCGGGCGATCGCCGACGTCGGTGGCCGACGCCAGCTCCCGTGCCGTACCCAGCTCTCCTCGTGGTCGTCGAGGGAGTAGCGGTTGACGATCGCCTGGATGAGCAGGTAGGTGCGCAGGAGCAGGTAGACCTTCGATGGAGCGCCGAACGCGCACCACCGTTGCAGCTCCCGGGTCTCGGCGCGGATCCGGCCGGCCCAGGCACGCAACTGCCGGTCGGTGACGTCGACACCCGTCCGGTTGACGCGGTGCCACGCGAACTCGAACGTGGTGGCGGCGCGGTCCAGGGCCTCCACGGCACGACGCCGGTCCTCTGTTGCCGGATTCAACTCGACCCAGTCGGCAAACTCCAGGAGAGCGGCGATCAGGGCCACGTCGGGACGGGTCCAGTGGTCCCGCTCGATGCGCCACTCCCGCACGATCGGCCACAGCGCGACGAAGAGCAGCCCAGCACCCGCGAACGCGAGCCCTACCAGGACGTCGTACCAGCGAGTCCCGTGGATCGTCGGGACGGTCGACACCGCGACGCACGCCGCGGCCACGGCGCCCCCGACGACGGCCACGCCGCGACACTGGATGGCGAGGCGCGAGACGACCAGCGCGACGATGAACCCGAACAGCAGGCTCGTGGCGAAGGCCACCAGCCGGTGAGCCAATGGCCCACCGACGATGCCGAACGCCGCGACGGCGGCCACCACCGCGCCGAACAGGAGCGGTAGCAGTCCTGGCGTCCACAGTGAGCGCAGCGCGCAGTGCCGCCAGGCCAGTGCGAGCTCGGCGGCTCGTACCGTGGGGACCACCGACACTGGATCATCGTCGACGTGATCCCAGAATGTGTCGTAGCCGACGGCAAAACCGTGCAGCCTGTGCCCACGCTCCCTCTTGTGGTTGGACAGCGTCGTCGCGCTGATTTGTTCCCCTCGGGTGACCCACCACGGCACCGCATCCGGCTTGTCGGCGACATCTACCGCGTCGACCGGGTTGCCGGCGTCCGACCAATCGACGTCGGCCCGCGTGCTGTCAGGCTCTTCGTCACCGAACAGTAGGTCCTCATCAGCGGGTGGTTCAGACCACCGACGTTGATACGGCGGGCGTTCGTCCGCGACCTCGACCAGGTCGTCGTCGAACACGTCCGCCAGCCGCGACCGCGCGCGTCGCGGCAGCGGCGGGTCTACAGGTGCGGGCGCGTCGGCTGCCCATTCGTCCACGCGATCACCACCAGGTCGCGGATGTGCCTCCGTCTTAGCACGCCACGACAAGCCGACGATGCCCGCCGGGGCGCCCACAACCGCGGGTGGGCCGGTCAGCGGGCCACCGCGGGCTCCGGCGCCGAGCGGGGTGTCGACGTCCCGGCGAAGGGGATGTCGACGTCGTCCGCCGGACCTGGCTGGCCGTCGGGGTGCCGCCACAGTCCGCGCTCGCGCAGGATCGGCAGGACGCCCTCGCCGAACCAGTACGCCTCCTCCAGGTGCGGATAGCCGGAGAGGATGAACTCGTCGATGCCGAGCGCGTGGTACTCGGCGATCCGGTCGGCGATCTCGCTGTGACTGCCGACGAGCGCCGTGCCCGCGCCGCCCCGGACCAGTCCGACGCCGGCCCACAGGTTGGGTGAGACCTCCAGGCTGTCGCGGGAGCCGCCGTGCAGGTCGAGCATCCGGCGCTGCCCCTCGGACTCACTGCGGCGTAGCCCGTCCTGCACGGCCCGGATGTCGGCCTCGGCGATGCCGTTGAGCAGGCGGCGGGCCTGTGCCCACGCCTCGTCGGCGGTGTCCCGGGCGATGACGTGCAGCCGGATGCCGAACCGCAGCTCCCGGCCGGCGTCGGCGGCCAGCGCCCGCACCCGGCCCAGTTTGTCGGCGACCTGGGCCGGCGGCTCGCCCCAGGTGAGGTAGACGTCGCTGTGGCGTACCGCCACCGGCAGGGCGGCGGCGGACGAGCCACCGAAGTAGACCGGCGGCGCCGGGTCGGGCAGCCGGTGCAGCCGCGCCTGCTCGACGCGCAGGTGCGCGCCGTGGTGGTCGACCGTCTCACCTCGCCACAGCGCGCGGACGACGTGCAGGAACTCGTCGGCCCGCGCGTACCGGGCGTCCTTGTCCAGGAAGTCGCCGTACGCCCGCTGTTCCTGCGACTCGCCGCCGGTGACCACGTTGAGCAGCAGGCGGCCCCGGGACAGCCGCTGGAACGTCGAGGCCATCTGGGCGGCGAGGGTGGGTGAGGTCAGGCCGGGCCGGAAGGCCACCAGGAACCTGAGGCGTTCGGTGACCTCGGTGAGCATCGCCGTGGACAGCCAGGCGTCCTCGCACCACGCGCCGGTCGGGGTGAGCGCGCCGACGAAGCCGAGCTGCTCGGCGCTGCGGGCGATCTGCCCGAGGTACGCCACGCTGGCCGGGCGGGCGCCACCGGCGGCTCCGGTCGGTACGCCGTGGCCGCCGCCGACGATGTCGCGACTGTCGCCGTTGGTGGGCAGGAACCAGTGGAAGGTGAGGGTCATCGGGGCTCTTTCCTCCAGTGCGCGGCGGAGCGGGTGCGGGCGGCGCGCGCGGTGAGGCGGCACCTCCTGAGGGGTGGGACGATCCCGCCGACAGCCTACCCATAAAACCTATCGGGTTAGTAGGCTACCGCCCACGGTCACCCACGCCGGTCGATGCGGCCCGGCACACCTGCCCGACCCAAGGAGCCGCCATGCGCACCCCCTCGACGAGTCATCCCCCGCGTCGCCGTCTGCTGACGGCCGCGTTCACCGCCGTGGTCCTGCTCGCCACGGCCGGCGTGAGCGCCTGCGGCGGGCCCGCCGACGCCGGAGGCAACGCCGGCAAGCTACGGGTGGGCTACCAGCGTTTCGGAGGGCTCAGCCTGGTCAAGGCCCGCGGTGGCACCCCGGGCGTCGAGTGGTCGCTGTTCGAGAGCGGGCCGGCGCTCACCGAGGCGCTCAAGGCCGGGTCGATCGACATCGGACAGGTCGGCGAGGCGCCACCCGTCTTCGCCGCCGCCGGAAAGATCCCGTTCTCCATCATCGGCACCTCGGCGCCGATCCCGCAGGGCGAGGCCGTGCTGGTCAAGGCCGACAGCGGCTACCGCAGCTTCGCCGACATCAAGGGCAGGACGATCGCCCTCAACAAGGGCTCCAACGTGCACTGGCTGCTGGTCCGGCTGCTGCAGGCCAACAAGATGACGTTGAACGACATCAAGGTCACGTACCTCAAGCCGGCCGAGGGGCGGCCCGCGTTCGACAGCGGGCAGGTCGACGCCTGGGTGATCTGGGACCCGTACTTCGCGCTGGCCGAGCAGCCGGGCGTCCGGGTGCTCGCCGACGCGACCGGCCTGGCCAGCAACCGCGAGTACGTGCTGGCCGCCCCCGACGCGGTCGCCCAGCGCTCGGACGACATCCGGGCGTTCCTGCAGCGCTACCGCGAGGTGACCGACTGGGGCATCGCGAACCCGCAGGAGCGGGCCAGCACGCTGGCGCCGGAGCTGAAGATCCCGCAGGACGTCACCAGCCGCGCCCTGGACCGCAGCGCCAAGCCGCTCGCCCCGATCACCCCGGCCATCGGCGACGAACTCCAGGCGATCACCGACAGCTTCATCGCGCTGGACCTCATACCGGGCCCGGTCGACATCAGGAGCCGGCTGGACGACCGCTTCAGCGCGGTGTTCCAGTGAGCCGTACACCTCTGCTGGAAACGCCGCCCGAAGCCGCGGCCGTCGCGCCGCCCGACCCCGGGCGCCCCCGGTCGACCCGGCGGTGGCGGCGGCTGGTCAGCCCGGTCGTGCTGGTGCTGGGCTGGGAACTGGCCGCCCGGACCGGGGTGCTGGCGCCGGAGAAGCTGCCCGCGCCGAGCGACGTGCTGGCCACCGGCTGGCGACTGTCCCGCGACGGAACGCTCGCCGTCCACCTCGTGGACTCCCTCACCCGGGCCGGAGCGGGGCTGCTCATCGGCGGCGTCCTGGCGCTGGTCCTGGGCACGGTGGCCGGGCTGCTGCGACTCGGCGACGACCTGGTCGACCCGCCGGTGCAGATGGCCCGGATGCTGCCCCACCTGGGCCTCGTGCCGCTGCTGATCATCTGGGTCGGCATCGGCGAGTCGCTGAAGATCAGCCTGGTGGCCCTGGGCGCGTTCTTCCCCATCTACTTCAACACCTACGCCGGCATCCGGGACATCGACGAACGGTTGGTGGAGGCGGCCCGCGCCTGCGGGCTCGGGCAGGCCGCCCGGCTGCGCCACGTGGTGCTGCCCGGCGCGCTGCCGTCGCTCTTTCTCGGCCTGCGCCTCGCGATCGGGGCGGCCTGGCTCAGCCTCGTCGTCGGCGAGCAGGTCAACGCCCAGACCGGCATCGGCTTCCTGATGATGGAGGCGCGGGAGTTCAGCCAGACCGACGTCGTGGTCCTCGGCCTGCTCGTCTACGCGCTGCTCGGGCTGATATCCGACCTTGCCCTGCGCGTTGCGGAGAGGAGGATGTTGACATGGCGACGCGGACTGCGGGCCACCTGATCGGCGCGACCCCGGTGCTGACCGCCCACGCGATCCGCCGGTCCTTCGGGCCGACGGTCGTGCTGGCCGGGGTCGACCTGACCATCGCGCGGGGCGAGGTGGTGGCCCTGCTCGGCGGCAGCGGCTCGGGCAAGAGCACCCTCCTGCGCATCCTCGCCGGCCTGGACGGCGACGCCAGCGGCGACACCGTCGTACACGGCACCGCCGCCGTGGTCTTCCAGGAACACCGGCTGCTGCCCTGGAAGCGGGTGGCGGCCAACGTCGGGCTCGGCCTGTCCGGCCCGGACACCGCCGGTCGGATCGAGCGGGCGTTGCGCGAGGTCGGGCTGGCCGAGCGGCACCGGGCCTGGCCAGCCGAGCTGTCCGGCGGGCAGGCGCAGCGGGTGGCCGTCGCGCGCGCCCTGGTCCGCGAACCGGACCTGCTGCTACTCGACGAACCGTTCGGGGCCCTCGACGCGCTCACCCGGCTGCGGATGCAGGTGCTGCTGCGCCGGCTACGCGCCGAGCACGGCTTCGCCGCCCTGCTGGTCACCCACGACGTGGAGGAGGCGCTCCTGCTGGCCGACCGGATCCTGCTCCTCGACGACTGCCGCATCGCCGCGGAACTGCCCGTCGACCTGACACCCACCCGTACGCCGGACGACCCGGGCTTCGGCGCGCTGCGCCGCCACCTGCTCGACCGACTCGGCGTTCCCACCACCTGAGGAAGCGGAGACCCGATGACCCGCTGGACCCCCGACCCCACCTTCTACCCGTCACCCCGCGAGGCGGCGACCGCTCCGGCGGAGAAGCTCGCCTACGTGGCGGCCTTCGACCGTACGGCCAGCCGCCCGGACGCCATCGCGGTGCTGGACACCGATCCCGACTCCCCCGACTACGGCCGGGTCGTCGGCTGGACCGACCTGCCGTACGTCGGCGACGAGGTGCACCACTTCGGGTGGAACGCGTGCAGCAGCGCGCTCTGCCCGACCGCCCCGCACCCGCACGTCGAGCGGCGCTACCTGATCGTGCCCGGCCTGCGCTCGTCGCGGATCCACGTTCTCGACACGCAGCCCGACCCGCGCCAGCCGCAGGTCGTCAAGGTGATCGGGCCGGAGGAGCTGGCGAAGCGGGCCGGCTACTCCCGGCCGCACACCGTGCACTGCGGCCCGGACGGCATCTACCTCTCCGCCCTCGGCGGCGCGGACGGCGAGGAGGGTCCGGGTGGCATCGCCATCCTCGACCACACCACGTTCGACGTCCGCGGGGCGTGGGAGGCCGACCGGGGGCCGCAGTTCCTGGCGTACGACGTGTGGTGGCACCTCACCCAGGACGTGCTGGTCACCAGTGAGTGGGGCACCCCGTCCATGATCGAGGACGGGATCATCGGTGAGCTGCTGCTGGGCCGGCGCTACGGCCATGCCATCCACTTCTGGGACCTCGCGAAACGCCGGCACGTGCAGCGGGTCGACCTGGGTGATCAGTACCAGATGCCGCTGGAGTTGCGCCCGGCGCACGATCCGACGAAGTCGTACGGGTTCGTCGGGGTGGTGATCAGCGTCGAGGACCTGTCCGCCTCAGTCTGGCTGTGGCACCGCGACGGGGACTCCTGGGCGGTCACCAAGGTGATCGACATCCCGGCCGAGCCGGCCGACCCGGCGGATCTGCCCGACCTGCTCAAGCCGTTCGGCGCGGTGCCGCCGCTGGTGACCGACATCGACCTGTCGGTGGACGACCGGTTCCTCTACGTCTCCTGCTGGGGCACGGGTGAGTTGCGCCAGTACGACGTCACCGACCCGCTGCACCCGGTGCAGACGGGCTCGGTGCACCTCGGCGGGATCGTCCGCCGGACCGCGCACCCGTCCGCACCGGACGAGGCCCTCGCGGGTGGGCCGCAGATGGTGGAGGTGAGCCGGGACGGGCGGCGGGTGTACGTCAGCAACTCGCTCTACGGCGCGTGGGACGACCAGTTCTATCCCGACGGGGTGGGCGCCTGGCTGGCCAAGCTCGACGTCGACGTCGAGGGCGGCGGGCTCACACCCGACGAGCGGTTCTTCCCGCACGGCGAGGAGTTCCGAGGGCTGCGGGTGCACCAGACCCGGTTGCAGGGCGGGGACGCGTCCTCCGACTCGTACTGCTTCCCGTGACCCTCGGGACCCTGGCGACGCTGGCGGCGCTCGGCGCGTTCCACGGTCTGAACCCGGCGATGGGGTGGCTGTTCGCGGTGGCCCGGGGCCTGCAGGAGCGCAGCCAGGCGGCGCTGCTGCGCGCCCTGCCGCCGATCGCGGCGGGGCATCTCGCCTCGGTGGCGATCGTCGCCGCCCTGGTCACCGCGACCAGGTCGGTGACGGCGAGCACGGCCCTGGCGGTGGTCGGCGGCGTGCTGCTGGTCGGCTTCGGGCTGTGGCGGTTGCTCTCCGAGCGGCACTTTCGCTGGGCGGGGATGCGGCTGTCCGCGGCACAGCTCGCCGGCTGGTCGTTCCTCATGTCGTCGGCGCACGGCGCGGGGCTGATGCTGCTGCCGGTGCTGGTCGCCGAGCCGGTGCCCGGAGGTCACTCCGGGCACCTGGCCGCCGCGCCGGTCGGTGCGCTGCCCGGGTTGGCCGCGGCGGGCGTGCACACCGTGGCGATGCTCGGCACCGCCCTGGTCGTGGCGATGCTGGTCTACCAGGTGCTCGGGGTCGGGGTGCTGCGTCGGGCGTGGTTCAACGTCGATCGGCTCTGGGCCGGCGTGCTGGTGGCCGCCGGGCTGGTCACCCTACTGCGGGCGTAGACCGCCCATCGTGGACGGTCGAGATCTGTGATCTCATGTCGCCATGGTCACTCCGACTCCCCTCATGCAGCTGGTGGCCGGTGTGTGGGGGTTCAAGACCCTCGCGGCCGGCGTCGACCTCGGTCTGTTCACCCGGCTCGCCGGTGGGCGGACGATGACCGTCGAGCAGGCCGCGGCCGAGTTCGGGCTGCCGGACCGGCCGGCGGACCTGCTGCTCGCCGCGTGCGCCTCGCTCGGCCTGTTGGAGAAGGCCGGCGACGGCTACCGCAACTCCGAGTTGGCCGAGCAGTTCCTGGTCGAGGGTCGCCCCTACTATTTCGGCGCCCAGATCCGCTACTCCGACCTGCGCACCTACCTGCCGTGGCACCGCATCGGCGAGGCGCTGCGCACCGATCGACCGTTGACCTGGGACCCCGAGTCTCAACAGTCCATGTTCGACACCGCTGACCCGGAGATGCTGGCGCAGTTCTGGGACGCGATGTATTCGACGTCGAGCTTCACGGCGACCGCGCTGGCCGACGCGTACGACTTCTCCGCGTACCGCCGACTGCTCGACGTGGGCGGCGGGGCCGGCGCGTTCCCGATCGAGTTCTGCCGCCGCCTGCCCGAGCTGCGGGCGACCGTCCTGGACCTGCCGCACGTCTGCGTACGGGCGCGGGAGCGGATAGCGGAGGCCGGTCTGACCGGTCGGATCGACGCGGTGCCCGGCGACTTCCTCGCCGATCCCGCGTTGCCGGGTGGGCACGACGTCATCCTGCTCAGCATGATCCTGCATGACTGGGACGAGCCGACGAACCGGGCACTGCTGGCCCGCTGTCACGCGGCGCTGCCGCCCGGCGGCGCCATCGTCGTCTGCGAACTGCTGCTCAACGACGAGCGCACCGGGCCACCGGAGGCGGCTCTGATGGGCATGAACATGTTGGTCGAGACCGAGGGCGGCCGGAACTACTCGGCCGCCGAGTACGGCGCGTGGCTCAGCGACGCCGGGTTCGTCGACGTCCGTACCGTGCCGTTCGATGCCCCCGGCGCCAACGGCGCGGTCGTGGCCCGCCGGCCCTGAACAGCCGACGGCACCCGACCCCGGAGAGGGTCGGGTGCCGCAGCGTCATCGTGACGCTGGTGTCCGATCGGCTACCGGTACGGGTCAGGCGTTAGCCATGGCGGGCTGCTTCATGAAGTCCATGATCGCCTTGTTGACCTCGTCGGCGTGCGTCCACGGGATGCCGTGCGGCGCGCCCTGGAGCGTGACGAGCGTGCCGGTCGGCATCATCGGGCCGAGCCGCTGGCCGGTCACCGGGTAGGGCAGCACCCGGTCCTGGTCACCCTGCACTATCAACACCGGAATATCGATCTTCGGTAGGTCCTGTCGGAAGTCCTCCTGCCAGGCGTTCACACTGTCGTGGGTGGCCTTGCCGGAGGCCATCGCGCCGATCTGCCAGTGCGCCCGGTACGCCTCCTCGCTGACCCGCTTGCCCATGTTCTGGTCCGGGTTGAAGAACGCGTCGCAGAACGACGTCAGGTAGGCGAAGCGGTCCTTCATGATGGCGTCCTGGAAACCCTTGAAGAGGTTCCGGTCGACGCCCTCCGGGTTGTCGTCGGCCTTGGCCAACATCGGCTGCAGCGGGCTCAGCAGCACGGCCTTGCTGACCCGCTGGGAGCCGTAGTTGCCCAGGTAGCGGACGACCTCACCGGTGCCCATCGAGTGACCCACCAGGGTGACGTCGCGCAGGTCCAACTCGGTCATCAGCACGTCGAGGTCCGCGGCGAACGTGTTGTAGTCGTAGCCGAAGGCCGCCTGCGCCGAGTTGCCGTAACCGCGTCGATCGTAAGTGATCGTCCGGTATCCGGCGTTGAGCAGCGCGCTGGTCTCCTTCTCCCACGTTGCCCCGTTGAACGGGAAGCCGTGGATCAGCACCACGGGCTGACCGGATCCGTGGTCCTCGTAGTACAGGTCGATGGGTGCGGAGTTTTCCGTCCCCACGGTAACGAAAGGCATGTTTTTCTCCTGCTCCGGTTTGGGCTGTCGGACGCCCCGCGCTTTCCCGTCGAGTCGCCGGATATGCGGCCGACCGCCGTCGCCCAGGTCAGCCGCCCGCGGCTCCGGGCGACCGAGCCCGGCATCGACATTTATCAACCTCTTCGGTAGGGTCGCCGGTAGGAAAGTTTCGGCGTACGGGAGGTGGGCATGCTTCGAAGAAATCTCGCAGCGCTGGCCGTCGGAGCGGCCGTGGCCGCCCTGGGCGCCACGCCGGCCCAGGCCGACCCGGTGGTGCCACGGCACGCCATCGTGGTCTGCCAGAGCGCCAGCTTCTACGCCAACTACGACTCCGCCGGCGGCCCCACCGGACTGAAGCGCACGCTCGGCTACGGAAACAAGATCGGCCACACCCCGGGCGCGCATCCGGTCTACAACGGGTGGGCGGCCTCCTTCGACTTCGGCCCGAACGACTGGGGTTACCTGCGCGCCGAGTGCATCGGCGGGTACGACTCATGGTGAGGACCCGGGTGATGGCCGGCCTGCTGGCCGGGATCCTCGCCGCGACCCTCGCCGCGCCGGCCCCGGCGCAGGCCGCCAACGGCACGATCGGTCAGCGGGAGACGGTGTGCGCGAGCGACCTGTTCGTCCGCACGCAGCCCAACGGCGCCTGGATGGGCACCCTCTACCAGGGTCAGACGTTCCTGGTCGAAGGTCCCCGCAGCGGCGGCTACGTCTACGGCTTCGCCTACGGGTACATCAACCGGCGCGGCTGGGTGCAGGACGGCTGGTTCTGCTGAGCGGTCGGCCGGCGACGCGACCGGATCGGAGTGCCCCGATCCGGCCGCGGCGGCCTAGCCTCGAACGGTGAGCCCTTCGCCCCGACTGCGAGCCGTCAGCGACCTGCACATCAGCTATGCGGAGAACCGCGCGTTCGTCCAGGAGCTACGGCCGGACCACCCCGGCGACTGGCTGCTCGTCGCCGGTGACGTGGCCGAGCGGTACGCCGACATCGAGTGGGCTCTCGGCCTGCTGAGCAGCCGGTTCGCCACGGTGGTCTGGGCGCCCGGCAACCACGAACTGTGGACGCCGCCCGGCGACCCGGCGCACCTGCGCGGCGAGACCCGCTACCGCGAGCTGGTCGCCCTGTGCCGCCGGCTGGGCGTCGTCACGCCCGAGGACCCGTACCCGGTGTGGGACGGCGAGGGCGGCCCCGCCACCATCGCCCCGCTGTTCGTGCTCTACGACTACACGTTCCGGGTGCCCCAGGCCCGTACCAAACAGGAGTCGCTGGACCTGGCGTACGCGGCGGGGGTGGTCTGCACCGACGAGGCGCTGCTGCACCCCGACCCGTATCCGAGCCGGGAGGCGTGGTGCGACGCCCGCATCACCGAGACCGAGCGCCGGCTGGCCGAGCGCGACCCGGCGCTGCCGACCGTGCTGGTCAACCACTACCCGCTGGTGCGCGAACCCACCGACGTGCTGTGGTTCCCGGAGTTCGCCCAGTGGTGCGGCACCGTCCGCACCCGCGACTGGCACCTGCGCTTCGGCGCATCCACGATGGTCTACGGGCACCTGCACATCCCCCGTACGACCTTTTACGACGGCGTGCGGTTCGAGGAGGTCTCGCTCGGCTACCCGCGCGAGTGGCGACGACGCGGCCCGATCCCGGACCCGGTGCGCACCATCAATCCCGCCGACGACCTGCGCCGGCGCGAGTCCGTCAGCGGGTGAGGCCAACGAGCGTCGCCAGTCGCGCCACGCCGGCCGGCGCCGGCTGCGCCCGGGCGACATCGGCGATGAGAGTACGCGCCAACGGCCGCCACCGAACCTCAGCCGGCGCGACACTGTCCGCGTCGACCAGGGCGCGCGCCGCCCCGCGCAGGTCACCGGTGTGCAGGTACGCCCGCGCGACGTCGAGCAGGTACGCGCCCCGATACTCGGCCGGCAGCCGCCGCCACGCCTCCCGCCGAACGACGCTTACATGCCGTTGCAGCGCAGCAGAGGCATCACCTCGTTGCATTGCCAGCAGCACGCGTGCCATCTCCACGGCGACCGGCCCGAAGCTGGTGCGGTGCTGATCGTCGTACCCCCTCAGGCTGGCGGCGATGGCCGCGGCCCGGTCGGTCAGCTCATCGGCGCGGTGGTGCTCACCGCAGCTGGCGGCGGCCAAGGCGGCCTGGAGCAGCAGCGTCCCACCCACGGCCCAGTCCCGACGGTCGCCCCGGCCTGCGTTCTCGCCCCCGCCCGGGTGATCGCTTTTGCCCGGGCGATCGCTTCTGCCCCGGTGATCAAGAGGTTTGCGTCGACTTTGATCTCCAAAAGCCCCGCAAACCTCTTGATCACCGTCCCGCCGTGGGTGCGGCAGGACCCGGTGGCCGGCGGTGAGGGTCGCGGACAGGGCCAGCCGGTCGCGGCCGGACGCGCGTAACGCCTGGGCCACCGCGATTGCCGCTGTCGCCGCGAGCACAGGGTCATCGCCGGCAGCTCCCATGGCCCGGTCGGCGGCCAGCCAGGCGAGGTCGGCCTCACCTCGCTTGACCAGCAGCAGTGAGGTGATTCGGTACGCCTGCACCAGCAACTCCGCTGACCGCGCGCCCTGAGCCGCGTCGAGCAGACCCGGCACCGCGCGCATCAACTCCGGGTAGTGCGCGTGCTGGTATGCCAACCAGGTATGCCCGACCTGCCGCCTCAGCTCGTGCGTCTGTGGTGGAGCGTGCGGGATGTCGTAGCGTGCGAGCGCCGCCCGGATGTCGTCCACTCCGGCCGGCGTGCCCGCCGGGCTGCTGCTGGGCGGCTGGCCGAGCAGGACCTCCGGATCGACCCGCAGAACGCCGGCCACCTCCTGGATCACCGAATACCGGTCCAGAGGGCGAACGCCACGTTCGATCTTGTCCACCCAACTCTTCGACCTGCGCAGCCGGTCGGCGAACATCTGCTGCGTCATTGACCGCCGCACCCGCCAGCTCGCCACGCGTCGCCCGATCGGCAGGTCATCGCTGGTCACGCCGCCACCGCCGGTCCGGGAGCGCTCGGGTCGTGTCGTCGAGCGGTACGCGCTCCGCCTCGGCCTGATCCAGAAGGCGCTGCTTGGCAGCCTCCCGCTCGGCCGCCTCAGCCTGTTCACCCTTGCTCGCCGTCTCGTCCCCGCGCATGCTCACCTCCGTCAACTAGGCGCGACGGCGTTTCCCCCCGTCGCCGCCTATGAACTTCTGTGACCAGCAAAGTCAGCCGCCGAGGGACGGACCAGATGGCAAGCAATGCGTGCCGTTGCGCTGCTCAGGACGTGGGTTGCGCGGGGTTGCGCGGGTCCCCATAGGACCAGATCTACCCTTAGGCTCGTCACTAGTTGTAGTTGGCTGATGCCTGGAGGCGAACCCATGGCGCGACCGGTGACGAACGTCGCTTTAGAAGGGCTGTTGCTTGCCGCCGGCTACGGCAACGCTCACGCTGCCTTCGCTCGACAGCTCAATCACGCCGGTCGCGACCAGGGCGCCTGGCGGTACGACGCTGCCAGCGTCTATTGGTGGTTACGCGGCCGCCGGCCGGGCGAGCACGTCCAGGCCGCCATGGCCGAGACTCTAGGCCGCAAGCTCGGCCGCCCTGTTGCCGTCACGGAACTGGGTTTCGGCACGACCGACGGCATCGAAACCTGCGTCTACCCGGCGACCGTCGATGGGACGATCGATACTGCCGAGCGGATCTGGGCGACGCTCAGTAAGCACATCAACCAACAAGCCAGCGGAGCATTCGACAGCGGAAAGGCTGAACAAGCTGCGCTCGGATGGCGGTATGACCTGCCCGACGGCATGCTGAGCCGGAGCGGTCGGCAGTTGGTCAGCCTCACCGACGTCCAGTCGCTGTACGCCCTGGCGAATCACTTCACCGACCTCGACCGACGTCACGGCAGCGGCTCGCCGCGCACCCGGGTTCTATTAGCGGACTTCCTCGTGCGTCAGGTCGCTCTCATGCTGCGCGGCACCTACACGGATGCCGTGGGTCGCGACCTCATGCGAGCAGCCGCGACGCTATGCGGCCAGCTCGCTTTCATGTCGTATGACGCGGGCGACCAAGCCAACGCCCAACAGCACGTGACCATCGCCCTGCGGCTCGCCAAGGCCGCCGACGATCGCCTCTACGGCGCTCACCTGCTGGCCAATCTCGCCACCCAGGCCGTGCACCTGGGTCACTCCCGGGAGGCGATACGGCTCGCCGAAGCGGCCATCGACGGAGCAGGCGGTGCACCAGCCGCGGTGCTCACTCGACTGCACGCCACCGCCGCCACCGCATACGGGCAGTCAGGTGAGCGACGTGCCTGCCAGCTCGCGCTTGCCAGAGCCGAGCGGGCTCTCGACCGCATCGGCGCGGACCCCGGCCCGCGCTGGGTCAGCTACTTCAGTCCAGCCCACCTCGCCGGAGCCGCACTCAGGTGCCTGGCGGATTTACGTCAGTACTCGCAAGCCCTCCGACACGCCCCGGAGGCGCTCACGCTCGACAGCCAGAACACCCGGACGCGTGCCCTACACACTGCCCTCGTCGCCATAACTCATGCCCACGCCGGGGACACCGATGCCGCCTGCATCTGGGGTCGAGAGCTGGCGCAGCACGCTGAGGGTATCCAGTCGTCGCGTGTTCAGCAGCGCGTCCGCGAACTCGCTATCGCACTCAGCTCACAGCGCACGTCTCCCCAGGTCAACGACGTCCTCCGCGCCCTCGCCGCCATGCCCGCAGCCACATAGAGCCGTAGTCGCCCTCAGCCTCTCCGCTAGCGTCACCTGGGTGACCTGGACGGAGCCTGCCACCTGGTACGCCAACCTGGCGTCCTTCTACGCCGCCGCCGCAGCCTTCATCACCGACCCGGCCGGCAACGTGCTGCTTGTCAAACCCACGTACCGCGACTATTGGGCCCTCCCCGGCGGCTATGTCGACGAGGACGAATATCCCCATGTTGCCTGCGCCCGTGAGATCCGAGAGGAGTTGGGAATCTCCGTGGTGGTGGGTGACCTTCTCGTAGTCGACTGGGCACCGTCCGCCGGGCAGCGGCCACGGGCGATCATCAGCTTCACGTTCGACTGCGGGTCGATCGCCAATCTCGATGACGTCAGCTTGCCAAAGGAGGAGTTGGAGGACGTCGCCTTTCTCCCGTGGCGAGAAGCCGAGCAGCGACTTCCCGACAACGTCGCCACGCGAATCCCTGCCGCAATGGGAGCCCGTGACCGTCGCGCGCCGGTGTACTTCGCTGGCGGCTCGGTCGTTCCAGCATCCCCTGTTGATCGAGCGGAACACGACGCAGAACCTCGGTCGCAGACTGCGTGAACAGGATCCGGCGTACAGGTCGACTCGTCCGTCGCCCACCAGGCCAGAGCCGCGATCAAGGCTCTGAGCTGGTTCTAGTTCGGGCGTCGATGGTCGTTCATGGTCAACATTGGGCGGCGTTTGACGCCCTGGAGGCGCCCTGAGCGCCGGCTCAGTTGACCTCGTCTCGGGTCGGGCTGGCTGTGCCGCTGTGGGGCCTCTCCGGGCGGCGCTCGGTTGTTCCGGAGCCGGAGTCGGAGCCGGCGCTGCGGGAGAGGGCTCTTCACGTCCTAACGGTGGAACTGGCGCCGCGACCCGGTGACTCGGTGGCAAGCCAGTCCCGGGGTTGGACTGGCGCGGCAGGCGGAAGCCCCGACCCCGACGGCGGTCGAGGTGCCGGCTTCCGCACCGCTTGCTGGCAAGCCGGCTACGCGAATCTGCCGGTGCCGCCCAACCGGATGTCCAGGTCCCGCAGGAGGGCGCGGAGCCGTCTGCTGGTCTCGGCGTCCATGTAGGGGATCGGTCTACCTGCGGCCTGATGCTCGCCCAGGTCGTACAGCGCGATGCGAAGATCCTCGGCGGTGGCGAGGTCGAGACGCAACTCGATTGGGTCGTCCATGCTGCGACCATAAGGCTCTGCCGTCATCTGCCGTGAGGGCGGTGTCCCGGCGGCTGTCGGTGGCTCACCGCCCCGGTGCCGTAGGCGGCCGGGGCGGCTTGCCGCCGGCCGGGCTTGCCGCCCAGCACCGCGCGGAGCGCGGTGCCTTGATCCTCTACAGGACTATTCGGCAGTTGCAAGCGCGAGGCATAATGCGCAATGTGAATCATGAGTGGTCGCGCGTAGAGGTCGTCATCGAGGCTGCCGAAGATGATGCGCTGCTAGGGCTAAGGGACGACTTGAGAGCGATTGGGTCGTCCGTAAACGCAGAGATGGCCTTGCTTAGTCGAGAAGCGCCGGAATATCGACTGCCGCATGGTTGGGTGCCAAAGGCAACGATGGATCCGGCGATGGCTGTCCTTGTCGTGGGGGCTTCACTCCAGGCGGTCCGCATCGTTGCCAACGTTGTAAGCCTTTGGATCCAGCGACAGCATGCCCGTTCCATTACCCTTTCCGTAGGGTCCGATCGGTTGGAGATCAAATCGGCGTCAGGGGCGCACCAGGCTGCCGTTATCGAAGCCTGGTTGGAAAATCTCCCTCAGGGTAGTTCAGCTTCCCCGGAGTTAGAGCAGGCCAAGGATGCCTAAGAAGGCTCTATTGATTGCCTGCTCGGAGTTCGGTGATCGGAGGCTTCCTCAGCTTGCATCCCCCGTTGCTGACGCATCCCGCCTTGCTAAAGCCCTCCGCCGAAGCGGGGTGGGTGATTTCGATGTGACGATAGTTGCTAACCCAACTCTGCGTGATGCGCAAATCGCTATCCATGAAGTGTTTGCTAATGTTAGAGCTGATGACCTTGCATTCGTCCATTTGTCTGGCCATGGCATCAAAGATGCCAATGGTCGGTTCTATTTCGCAGTCCCCGACACGGACGTAAACGCACTCCCGGCGACGGCTCTATCTGGAAGATATCTGCGAGAGCAGCTAAACGATACGTCTGCGCGTCAGATTGTACTTGCTTTGGATTGCTGTTATTCGGGAGCGTTTGGCCGTGATCTGGTTGCAAAATCGATCACGAACGTTGTGGGCCTTCCAGAAGAGTTGAGTGGAAGCGGGCGAGCGGTGATGACTGCGAGCAGCGCTATCCAGATCGCCTTAGAGTACACTCAGGAGGATGTCGCTGCGTCGCTCTTTACTCAAGCGTTGGCGGATGGCCTCTTAACAGGCTTGGCGGACCTAAATGGTGATGGATGGATTACCCTAACTGAGCTGTATCAGTTCGCCAGCGCCGAAGTCAGGAAGAGAAATTCTGAGCAAACCCCCGAGTTGAATTTAGTGGGGCTGAACGGCGATATTGTTATCGCCCGAGCGCCGACTGTCGTCAGACCCGCTGATTCATTGGACGATGACGTTGCCATCGCACTAGAAAGTCATCACTACCTTCTGCGCTTGGCGGCGGTCCAGATCATTGAAGGGCTAATGTATAGCCGGGACCATTCGCGGGCATCAGCTGCCAAGGGGTTACTTCGTAAGCTGCGGAGCGATGAACACCCGGCGGTGAGAGATGAAGCTGGCCGTGCTCTGTTTCGGGGGCCGAAGCAGCGTCGTCGGACACTGAAGATACAGGAGCGTCCGAGCGAAAACACGACTGCGCAGAAGTGGGCCGTTGTTCGAGGTGAAGCGCTGGCCAAGGCGGCCGAGCTGGTAAGTAACGTCGTTAGTGCCGATAACGGCCCCTACTATCGGTCGGAGCGAGAGCAGTTGATCGCGAATGTCCTAGTTGTGCATAACGGCGAGTGCTTGAATTTGATGGCAACTGACAAGTATCAGGCTATCTCCCTGGACCTGCCGGTAATGAAAGGTGAAGTCGAATTTAAGGGTTTGCTAAGCGGCTTTGATATTCTTTCACTTCGAGCGTTTCGTCGAAGCGCCGAGGTAATGCTGCTTGCAGACGTGCATCGGGTAGAGGTAATCGCCGGAAATAAATTCATTGCCTTTGATTGCCATCTCGATCCGGAGGCATACCCGCCACTTCAATCAATCCTAAATGCTGGACCTAAGGGTACTATTGTTGAGATAAGCAGGATTGCGCTGCTTGATGCCGTCAATAAGACCATTAGCCTCACTTTGGATGGCTATCTTCCGTGGATTGTTTTGGAGTATGGTCTTGCTCCTGACGAGATCCGCGTATGGGATTCGATGAACGTCGGGCGCGAATCTTTCGTTGTGCCGGCGGTGGTGAGCGGGCGGCGTGTGCGTGTAGCCCTGAATTCTTCGTACTTACTGAATGCGCTAGAGGGATTTCGCTCTCCTACGATTCGGTTGGGAATAGAGAACTCACAGGTGGCTGTTTCGGTTACCTCCCCTCAGGAGACTTCTCATCGACGGGTAATCATGCCCATCCGCAGCAAATCTGGCGCGGTTGTCAATCAGCGGTAAATCCCGCCTCCTTCATCGTCTGCGCGTAGGTGTGGGGCTGTCTGATGACTTCGAAAAAGAGGACTCATCCTGGTTGTAAGCGAAACGTTGGCAGTATTACGGCCTTGCGGTGCACAAACAGCTCTCGCCGGACCGTGGCAGCACCCTTGCTGTCAAGTTAAAGCGGAACTTAGACGGTCTCTCTCGTGACCTGCGGCGATTTGGTCGGCGCGCTGGTCACCCTCGCTCCCGGCCTCACGTCGTTGATGGCTGATTGCCGACGCTTCACACTGTCTTATGCCCCGTATGTGCCCCGGAGACTCCTTGCCCCCAGGCAACTGAACAGACCCCGACAGCCTGCGGATTCGCAATGCCGCCCCCGGGCCGCTGGACTCAGCCCGCCGCTGCCGAGAGATTTACCGCGTAGGCTCCTAGAACGAGAGCTACGGACAAAGCAGTCATCTTCAGAATCCCCATGGACTTCTCCTCCGTCAGTTCAGCCACTCTTTCGAGTGCAACTGCCAGGAACGTGAAGAGCCAGCCGGCGACCATGAACAGGAGCGACGGAACCCGCAGCTGCGGGCTCAGCCCAGCGTTGGCGTCGATGCTTCTACGCACCAGCGGCCTGACCTCCTCGTCCCGGAGGAACCACCGGTCGTGGATGAGCTCCGTCAGCAGCATGGCCGACCCGGCCGAACGGTCCACCGCAGTCCATGGGCATCCAGCGTTGCTCGGGCTCGTCGTCACCCAGTTGGTCACACAGCACGACTGTAAGACGCTGAAGCGGCACTCAGAGCTGCTGCCCTGCCACCAGCGGGACCGTGGTCGGTGCTGACCGGCCGGCTCATGTATCGGTTGGCCGCTTAGGCCGAAGGAACGGCCGCCTTTGGGCAGCAAATACTTCTCGCAAACTGGACATGCACCCGGCCGTAGGGCACGCTCTAGCTATGAGTTCTTCTCAGCCGCCTTCCGAGCAAGCTTTAGCCGCCGGGACCAAGCTTTCCAGTCTGGTATGGCTTATGGAAGTGGCCGGAAGAGAATTTGTGACGTACATACTGAATTGCGGCGAAAACCTCGACTCCATCTTGTCGGGGATCACAACTCTAACGCCCGAACAAGCTGCCAACACCGAAATCCTCGACCGAACCCTACGAGGACTCCCTGAAGATATAGACCAAACAGTCCGAGTTCGCGCCGCCCTGAGCTGGCTGTCAGAATGCCAGGCGAACGGCCAGTTGACCGCGCAGATGCTTTATCTCAACGCGGGCGGCCAGCAGATCTCGGTGCCTGCGGCCGACGACCTAGAAGAGTCCATTGCCGATCTTGCCGATGCCGTTTATTCAGCGTTGCTTCTGCCGGACGAGTTCGCGGAGATGTTCGACCACTACAACCTCCGCGTCGGCATCTACGCCAGTCGAGCAATCTTCGATCATCCTAGCGCCAGCGGTTTCCGCGAAGCCGTAATGAATGACTCGACCCTAGGTCAGCTATTTGCCATCGAAGGAGAGCGCACGGGCCGAGTTACGAAGCGCATCTATCTCAGCACCGGCACCGCTCACTCGATCCAACTGCTAAGGTTGCCCGAGATTATTTTGACTCGGGCATGGCACTCGATCCCCCTCGCGGAACAGGGCCCGATGCAGTTCGTCGAGGCCGCCCTGAAAGAGCTTCGGAATATTCGCAGTATCCTGAGTCGCAAGCGGGGGATAACCAGAGGGAAGATCGCCTTTGCCGGAATCCTCCTTCCGGAAGGCAGTGGACTGACCCTGAAGGGTGCCTCTGTTCGGAGCACAACGGATGACGATCGCAAACTCGCGCCTCCGTCCCTTAAAGGTCAGGCCAGCGCTACTGACTTTTCAGGAGTCACCACCACTGTCAGTTACGACGGTGACATCGTGCTGGAGATGCAGATTCCACTCACGATACGTGTCGTCGACGGGTCGTCTGGCAATCTGAGATGGCCGGATGACATGCATCTCCCCGATGAAGTCGAGGCGACGATCAATAGGTTGCGTTTTGGGCTAATCATGGCGGTGGAACGGGAGGCCCGTGCGCTTCTCGTTCCTACATGGCGGCACTTTGACGATCCGTTGGACACAACGATGAGTTTGTCGTGGTCGGATCCGCGCGAGGGCGCGGGCTTCATGCCCACACAGCTAACTGGAGACGAAGTAACTTCCTGGGCGTCGTGGTACGAGAGACTTAGCAAGCCATATGTGGCGAAAATCGACCTCGCGCTCAGTCGCATACTCAAGGCGAGTGGGGAGCGGCGAGATCCATCAGATGTTCTTATCGACTCAGTTATCGCATGGGAGAGACTATTCGGAACAAAGGAGGGCGAGCCCACTTTCCGCATTAGTACTTCTATCGCCATACTGCTAGGTGAGACATTCGAAGAACGAATGGAGATCAAGACCAGGCTGTCCACAATCTACGGCCTTAGAAGCAAGGTCGTCCATGGCAGCGGGCACCTGAAGCCTTCCGAGTATGCGTTTTGCTACGAGGCGCTCGATGTTGCCATTAGAGCCGTTCGTATTCTATTTCTCGACCGTGCTGACATTTTGCAGCTGCCGGATGGGGCAACACGTAGTTCCGCGCTGCTGCTCGGTGCTAGGCCATCGCCCGACGAGGAGCCACCGTAATCGCCTGTATCCGGCAGCACCCTCGGAAGCCCTCCCGATGCTCCTATGGAGGTCAAGGGGCGAGGGCGGCGAAGTCAGCGCGTAGGGCGGTGTAGACGTCGCGGACGATGTAGCGCTTCAGGCAGCGCAGGATCTCCTGCTTGCTGAGGCCTTCGGTTATGCGGCGGTGGACGTAGGCGGGGGTGCGCTGGTCGTAGCGCATGCGGCACAGCGCGATGGTGTGCAGGGCGTGGTTGGCGCCGCGGTCGCCTCCTCGGTGCAGGCGGTGGCGGCGCACCCGTCCGGAGCTCGCTGGGATGGGGGCTGCGCCGCAGAGGTGAGCCAGAGCCGCTTCGGAGTGCAGCCGGTCGGGGTTGTCGCCGGCGGTGGTGAGCAGCTGGGCGGCGACGTCGGGGCCAACGCCGAACAGGGCCGTGGTGCGGGGCGCTGCGCGCTGGACGATGGGTGTCACCTGCCGGTCGAGTGTGGTGAGCTCCTCCGTGAGGATGGTGACCCGGCGGGCGAGCCCGACCAAGGCTGCGGCGGTGGCGTGTTCCGGCTCGTGAAGTCTGGCCGGGTCGTAGGTCAGCGCAGCGCACCGGCTGACCAGCATGGCGCGCTGGCCCTGGTCAGGTGGGCACGCAGTTGCTCGGGGGCAGCGGCGACCAGGCCGCGCATCTGATTCAGGGCGGCGGTGCGGGCCTTGACCGCTCCTCGGCCGGCGAACCGGAGGGCGCGGATCGCCTCGACCGGCCCAGTGCGGGTCTTCGGCGTGCCCATCGCGGTGCCAGCAAGGGTTGCCTGGGCGGCGGCGATCGCGTCGATCGGATCGGACTTGCCCTGTGCGCGGCGAGCGCGGCGGTCCGGCCGGTCCACCTCCACGACGGCGATCTTTTTGCTGGTCAGATAACGGGCCAGGCCGGCCCCGTAGCTGCCGGTGCCCTCCACGCCCACGGCAGTTACCCGCCCGAAGGAGCGCATCCAGGCCAGCAGATCCGCATAGCCGGCGGTGGTCGCGGGAAAATCGGCGTCGCCGAGGAGCCCGCCGGTGCTGTCGATGACAGCGGCGTGGTGTGTGTCGCGGTGGGTGTCGACACCACCGATGAGAGATCGCTCCTTGGCTGCCATGCTGGTGAGGTCCGCCTTTCTCGGTCGCGTCGAGAACACGTGGACACGTCACCGGTCAGACGATGCGGACAACACAGTAGTGGGCGCCTCTCGCACAGGCTTCTGTCACGTCACGACGCCTGACCGGTGACATGCAGCTACCGGGGCCACCAGGCCGGCCGACGAATCGGGATGAGGACAACAACCGTCGGTCTGCCGATGAGTCAGACCAACCCGGCGACCCACCCCACCATCCTCACTGTCTGCCGCCGACCCGCCTCATGGAAAGCGGGCCGCCGCCCGGCCTGCTACGTCAAGCGGACTTGACGCAGGGTCGGACGCTGGCGGGTCGGGTGGTGGTCTGCCCGCCTTGCCAGCGGGCCGCCGGCTGGCGGGATGGCCCGCGCAACCACCCACGGAGGTGGTGCTGATCAGGTGTCTGTCCAGTGTTAGGTCTGGCCGGGCCGTCGCCAGGTGTATACGGTGCATCGGTGCATGACCCATCCGTGCTGGACGGTCTGGCGGAGATGACCGGCGTGCAGATGCTGTGGTTCGCCGACTACTACGACGGACCGTTGGATGGTCTCGCGCTGCTCGACGGCAGGGAGTACTGGTTCATCGCCGTTGCCAATGAGCACGGCTGTCCCGTTGATCAGGAACGGCGCTGCTACGTGCTTCATGTGATCTCGGAGGAGCAGGCACGGGCGGAGTGGGCGGAGCACCGCAATTTTGTGGCAGTGGTCGGTGGGCCTGGGTGCGTACACACACCCGCTTGCCCCCGCGGCCTCGGTGATGCCGACGCGGCTGCTGCCTGGCACCGCGATCATCCTTGGGAGCTGCGGCCCGACCATGCCAGTGGGCCAGCGGTCGGATGGTTCCGCGGGTAGACCGTCGAGGTAGGCGAAGACTGCGCAGTGGCGTTCTCCCGCTCATCGGTCGAGCCGTGGCGGTTTCATCAACCCTTACCGGCATGACTAGTCCGGGTAGGAGTCGTTGATGACCAACTCTCGGGTCTCGATGATGCCGGGCCAGTACGGGGAGACCGGATCGGTGCCCCGGCGCAGCCAGAGGGTCGTGCCGTCGGTGGCCGTCGCGGTCTCGATGACGTACTCGGTGTCCGCCTCGATGCGGCCGGTCTCGACTGGGCCCATGCCCAGCCTTTCCGCCTCGGTGCGCAGGTCGGCGCGGGCAAGGTAGAGCAGAGCAGCGCGGCCCGGGTCCACGCTGACGGCGGCCGGCTCGACGCGGGCCAGCCACGGCCCCAGCGCCTGCACGCTCCCGGCGATCGTGGCCGCCGGGACGGTGACGAAAAGCCGGGCGACGACATCAGCTTCGGCCGGCCCGATGTCCAGGGTGCGGTCGGGCGTGAGGCCGGAGCCGTGGGTCGCGCCCTCCCAGCCCAGATCCTGGTCGGCCCGATCGATCACCAGGCGGGTGGCCGGCGGCCCGGACGGGGGTACGACGGTCTCGGCGTAACGGACGTTGCGCGAGTAGGTGAAGTCCTGTTCGCGCCAGCCCAAGCGGTGCAGCAGCGGCTGCGCCAGGGCGTGCATGGCGCGTTCCTCGTTCCCGGCGACCCGGTAGCCCGACAGCAGCAAATCCGCGCGGTCGACGTCGACGTCGATCCCGTCGGCGCCGATCTCGTCGGCGAGCGGAGCATAACGGCGCAGGGCGTCGGTGGCGGTGCCGGTGCCACGCTCCAGCCTGAGCATCGCCCTCATTCTGAACGGCGGCTTGTTCTTCGCCACTCGCTTCACCACCAATCCGCGGCATGCACCGTCACGCGGGGCACCGTAACCAGTGGCTACGAAGTGAACAACGGATTTGGGCCGGGTCGGCTGGGCACCTGCGCCGACGTCACGGTCGAGAATCGTTGGAGGCGTCGAGTCCACGTGCCCGCTCGCCGGACAGGTGGCGGCCGCCGGTCGGC
>NZ_JBEXHY010000075.1:0-28255 GCF_040608295.1 Micromonospora sp. NPDC005197
CCGCAGGGGCGGCGTCGGAGAGCAGGGTTCGTCACACGGTCGGGCGGATGGTCACTCAGCGCGGCAGTTCGGCGACCACCAGGCCGCCGCGCGCCTTCGGGGTGAACCAGGTGCTCTTGCGGGGCATCTTCTCCCGGGCCAGGTTCACCGCGACGAAGTCCGCCACGGTCACCGGCGCGATGAGGACGGCCAGCTCGGCCCGCCCGGCGTCGACCTCTTCGGTGAGCCAGCTCGCCGGGTAGTCACCGCCCACGTAGGTGATCCGCTTGTCGCCCGGATCCAACCCCAGGGCGTCGCGCAGCAGCAGCCGCTCGACCAGGGCGTGATCCAGGTTCTCCAGGCGGGCGTCGGCGGTGGCGGGCAGGCGCACCGCGTACCCCTGGCCGGCCAGCCGGAGGTGGACGGTGCCGCCGGCCGCCGGGACCTCGACCGGGCCGTCGATGGGCTCGACCTCGGCCCCCGCCGCGCGCAACCGGTCGAGCAGCTCGGCCGGCGTGGTGGTCAGCTCGCTGACCAGCCGGTTGTACGGCTGGATGGCCACCGACGCGGGGGTGGTGACCACGGCCAGGAAGCGCGACAACCCGCCGGTCTGGGCGGCCAGGCTGCGGTGGTTGCCGTCGGCGACGACCAGCTCGCCGCCACCGGCGAGAGCGGTCAGCGCGTCCTGCTCCGGGCCGGGGCCGACCAGCCAGATGGCGTGGGTGCGCCCCGCCTGGTCGGTGTCGGTCGCGGCGGGCGTCCCGGCCGCGTCGGTCGCCGCCGCGAGCGCGGCGTGCAGCTCGTCGCCGCTCCCGGTCTGCAGCAGGAGTACGGGTGAGAGCAGGTGACCCAGCGCATCGGCCAGCGCGACTCGCTCGCGCACCTTGGCGATGAAGACGTCCTCGTTGCGGATGACCAGGCCCGGCTCGTCGGCCCGGGTGGAGATCTGGTCGGTGTCGACCATCGCGAACAGCCCGTACGCCGGTTCCTCGCCCGGGGCGCTGATCCGGTACAGCACGATGACCTGCTCGGCGGGGGTGTAGCTGCCGTCGGCCTTGGCCTCGGCGAGGCGGGCCACCGAGTCCGGCAGCGCGTCGAGGAACGACTTGCCCAGGCTGCCGGGGGCTCGATGCGGCATCTCGATGCCGAGGGCACTGTGCGGGTTCGCCTCGATGATCGCGGTGATCTCCGCGTCGTCGGCGAACTCGTCGTAGTTCTGCGCGCCGGTGCCGCCAGTGGTGATCCAGGCCCGGGCGATCGGATGTACGACCGTCATGCCCACTGACGCTACCGGCGGCGACGTCGCTGGCGACGGGGACCCGCGCGGCGTCCACCAGATGAAAGTGCCGGGCCCGGACGTGATGTCAGCCGGCGCGGCCGGACGCGCCGTTGTGCCGCCGGTGTCGGCCGGCCACGACCGGTCCGGCGTTGCCGCGCCGGCCGTTCGCGACGGGCCCGGTGATGGCGTTGCGCCGGGGTGCGGCCGGCGGTCCCGGCACGGGACGCGGTTCCGGCGGTGGCGCCGGAACGGGTCGCGGGTTCAGCGGCGGCGTCGGCACGGGACGCGGGGCGGTGGGTGCCGGCGGGGGCGGGGCGGGCTCAGCCGGCGCGGCAGCCACCACGACCGGTTCCACGGCCGACGGTACGACCGACTCCGGCGCCACCGGCACCACCGGCGTCGACACGACGGGCGTCGCTGGCGCCGGTGTGACCGGTGCGGGCTGTGCCGGTGTGACCGGTGCGGGCGTCAGCCGCGAGGTGACCGGCACCCGGGCCACGCCGACCACGATGGGCGGGGCGAGCAGGTCCACCACGTGGGCGGGAAGGTCGGGGCGGACCGTCGGCCAGCGGGAGTCGTCTACCGACCAGTACGCCGCGCCGGGAGTCTCGATCACCCCCTGTCGGGTCAACTGATCGTCACCGGACGCACGGTGCTTGGCCATCGGGATTGCCTCCACGAGCTGCGGGGTGCGGCCCTGCGGGTCGCTGCGGCGGACACCGAGGGAAACGACGCCGCCCGCCCAGCGGTGACGCTGTGACCGCGAGGCGTACCCACCACCCGGCGCGGCGCACCCCCGCCCGGTCCCACGAGCTGGGGACCGGACGGGGGCGCGTGGCGGTCGCGGTCAGTCGAAGATCGGGGACTGCTCGCGGGTGCGCTTCAGCTCGTAGAAGCCCGGGGTGCCGGCGACCAGGAGGACGCCGTCCCAGAGCCGGCCGGCGGCCTCGCCCTTCGGGCGCGGCGTGATCACCGGGCCGAAGAACGCGACCGGGCTGCCGTCCGGGCCGGGCGCGTGGACGACCGGGGTGCCGACGTCCTGCCCGACGGGGCGCATGCCGGCCTCGTGGCTGGCCCGCAGCGCCTCGTCGTACTCGGTGCTGTCGGCGGCGGCGGCCAGCGCCGGGTCCAGGCCGGCCTCGGTCAGCGCGGCGACGTAGAGCTCCGGCCCGAGCTGCTCCTTACCGAGGTGGATGCGGGTGCCCAGCGCGGTGTAGAGCTTGCGCAGCGCGTCGCTGCCGTAGCGCTGCTCGGCGGCGATGCACACCCGCACCGGGCCCCAGCCGTTGTCCATCAGTTCCCGGTACTGCTCTGGCAGGTCCCTGCCCTCGTTGAGCACGGACAGGCTCATGACGTGGTAGCGGATGTCCACTTCGCGGACCTGCTCGACCTCCAGCAGCCAGCGGGACGTGATCCACGCCCACGGGCAAATCGGGTCGAACCACATGTCGGCGGTGACACGATCGGTCACGGTGAGGTCCCTTCGCGACGGGTGACGCCGGTAGTCCGGCGTCTCACCTCGATCCTCACCCCACGGCCCATCGACCGGCACCCGAATGAGAGCGTGACCTCGCCCACCGCCGGCTGCCCGTACGTGGAAGACTCGGATCGGGCCGGACGTCACGAGCGGTCGGCAGACGGGCGCCGCCGGGCGTACGGCGAGACGTGGGATGGAGACGAACAGTGCCGGGAGTGCGTAACCTGACGCAGGTCGAGGCGACCGAGCGGGCACGCCTGCTCGAGGTGACCGGGTACGACATCAGTCTGGACCTGTCGACCGCCGTGCTGGCGGCCGACGGCCGCACGTTCTCCTCGACGACCGACGTCCGGTTCCGCTGCGCCGAACCGGGGGCGAGCACGTTCATCGAGGTGGCCGCCGAGTCGGTGCGCTCCGCCACCCTGAACGGCGCCCCGGTGGACCTGTCCGACTGGTCGGCTGAGAAGGGCCTGACCCTGTCCGGGCTGGACAGCGAGAACACCCTGGTCGTCGACGCGGACTTCGCCTACTCCAACAGCGGGCAGGGGCTGCACCGCACGGTCGACCCGGTGGACGGCGAGACGTACCTCTACAGCCAGTTCGAGACGGCCGACGCGCAGCGCGTGTTCGCCTGCTTCGACCAGCCCGACCTGAAGAGCGTCTACACCTGGCACGCCACCGTCCCCGAGCACTGGCGGGTGGTGTCCAACATGCCGGTGCAGCGCGAGGAACCGGCCGGCGAGGGGCTCAAGACCCTCCACTTCACCGAGTCGCCGCGGATGAGCACGTACATCACGGCGCTGTGCGCCGGCCCGTACCACGAGGTGCGCGACAGCCACGACGGCATCGACCTGGGCGTGTTCTCCCGGGCGTCGATGGCTCAGTACCTGGACTCCGACGATCTGTTCCTCATCACCAAGCAGGGCTTCGACTTCTTCCACGAGAAGTTCGGCGTGCGCTACCCGCTGCCCAAGTACGACCAGCTGTGGGTGCCCGACTTCAACGCCGGCGCGATGGAGAACTTCGGCTGCGTCACGCACGCCGAGTCGCACTACCTGTTCCGCTCCCAGGTCACCGACTTCGAGTACGAGCAGCGGGCCAACACGATCCTGCACGAGCTGGCCCACATGTGGTTCGGCGACCTGGTCACCATGCGCTGGTGGAACGACCTGTGGCTCAACGAGTCGTTCGCCGAGTGGGCCAGCCACTGGTGCAACACCAACGCCACCCGGTTCACCGAGGCGTGGACGACGTTCCTGTCCATCCGGAAGAACTGGGGCTACCGGCAGGACCAGCTCTCCTCCACGCACCCGGTCTACACCGAGATGCCGGACATGGAGGCCGTCGAGGTCAACTTCGACGGCATCACCTACGCCAAGGGCGCGAGCGTGCTCAAGCAGCTCGTCGCGTACGTGGGTGAGGAGCCGTTCGTGGCCGGGCTGCGGGCGTACTTCGGCAAGCACGCCTGGGGCAACGCCACCTTCGACGACCTGCTCACCGAGCTGGAGGCGGCCTCGGGCCGGGAGCTGCGCAAGTTCGCCGCGCAGTGGCTGGAGACCGCCCAGGTCAACACGCTGCGGCCGGAGGTGACCATCGGCGCCGACGGCACCTACGAGCAGGTGGTCGTCCGGCAGGAGGCGCCGGCGGCGTACCCGACGCTGCGCACCCACCGGATCGGCGTGGGCCTGTACGACCTGACCGACGGACGGCTGGTCCGCCGCGAACGCTACGAGGTGGACGTGACCGGCGAGCGGACCGACCTCGCCGACCTGCGCGGCGTTCGAGCCGCCGACGTGCTGCTGCTCAACGACGACGACCTGAGCTACACCAAGCTGCGCCTCGACGACCGGTCGATGGCCACGGTGGTGCAGCACATCGGCGGCTTCGACTCGTCGCTGGCCCGCGCCCTCTGCTGGACGGCCGCGTGGGACATGACCCGAGACGCCGAGCTGGCGACCCGCGACTACGTGGCGCTGGTGCTGGCCGGGCTGTCCGCGGAGACCGACATCAACCTGGTGACCGCCACCCTGCGCCAGGCCACCACCGCGATCACCCTCTACGCCGACCCCGCGTGGGCGGCCACCGGCTGGGCGGGGCTGGCTCGTACGGCGAAGGACGCGCTCGCCTCCGCCGAGCCGGGCAGCGGTTTCCAGCTGGCCTGGGCCCGGGCGTACACCTCGGCCGCCCGGTCCGAAGAGGACCTGGCCACGCTGCGCGGCTGGCTGGACGGCACCGGCGTGCCGGCCGGGCTGACCGTGGACACCGAGCTGCGCTGGACGGTGCTCGGGGCGCTGGTGGCCAACGGCGCGGCCGGTGCCGCCGAGATCGAGGCGGAGCTGGCCGGTGACCGCACCGCCAGCGGCGAGCGGGAGGCCGCGTACGCGCACGCGCTGGTGCCGACGGCGGAGAACAAGGCGGCCGTGTGGGCGCTGCTGACCGGCCCGGACGCGCTGCCGAACTGGCGGCACCGGGCGCTGTTGCAGGGCTTCGCCCACCCGGCGCAGGTGGAGCTGGTCGCCCCGTACCGGGAGAAGTACTTCGCGGCGGTCGGCCAGGTGTGGGCCACTCGGGACAGCGAGCCGGCGCAGGAGTTCGCCCAGTTGGCGTACCCGACCTACCTGGTGGACGACGACACGGTGGCGGCCACCGACGCGTGGCTGGCCGGTGACGGCAACCCCGGCCCGCTGCGTCGACTGGTCGCCGAGGGCCGCGACGGTGTGGTGCGGGCGCTCAAGGCCCGCGCGAAGGACGCCCAGCAGAGCTGACCAGCTCGCTTGATCGACTCGACATCGCCGATATGGGGGTGTCCGCCCGCGCGGACACCCCCAAATCGCTGACCTGGCGCGCTGCAACGGCACGCAACGCGACGAAGCCCGACCTGCCGTGCGGCGGGTCGGGCTTCGACGTACGAGAAAGGGCTCAGCCCTTGCCGGCGTGGCTGGCGAGCTGGTCGAGGCCGTTGATGATGCCGCCGGCCAGGTCGCCGCCGCTGAACGCGCCGGCCATGGAGAGCGCGGCCAGCTTGGCGTACGTGTCGGGGATGCGCTTGCGGGCGTACCGCCCGGTGACGATCTCCAGCTGGCGCTGGTTGGGCGACACGGCGATCAGCACCGACTTGTCGGGCTCGGCGAGCTGGCGGTGCAGCCGCTGGGCGTGCTCACGGATCGGCTCGTCGAGGCCGCCGACGAACACCGAGAAGACCAGGCCGGTGCCCTGGTCGGCCAGGCGCAGGGCCTCGTCGATGCGCAGCAGTTGGCGGGTCGAGAACGGCCCGTCCAGCACCTCGGGCGGATTCTCCGTCCCGGTCTGCTTCTCACCAACGGTCACTTGCGCCTCCGGTTCCACCGGCCGGCGCCTCGACGCTGGCCTGCTCTAGCTTGTGGCTGGTCAGCGCGGGCGCCTGCGCCCCCGCGGTCAGCGCGGTGCCGGCCGAGTCGGCCAGCTGCTCCGGGCGGCCCAGGAACCAGACCGGAGTGAAGTCGAAGGGCCGGCCCGGCCGGTAGCGCTTGGCGCCACCGCCACCGCCGGTGGCACTCCCACGGCTACCGGCGTACGACAGGCCGGCGATGACCAGCACCGCGGCCACCGGGATGCCGACGAAGACCAGCAACGTCTCGGTAACAGACAATCCCAACGCCCCCAGGCGGAAGAAGGACCTCGAACAATCGGGTCGGATGGACGATCATGATGGTGACCGGCCAACTCCGTCACCATTCACGTTAGCGGAGTCGACGGCCCGCCAGATTGCGGGGTGCCGATCCCATCCGTCACTGGCGTGCTCCAGTTGCGCAGCGGTCGCGATGAGCCGCGCGTCGTCGCCGTACCGGCCAGTGAGGAGCACCCCGACGGGCAGGCCGTCGGCCGTGGCGCCCACCGGCAGGGACACGGAGGGATCGCCGGTGACGTTGAAGATGGCGCAGTAGGGCGAGAAGCGGCGTTGCCGGTCGAAATCGGCCGCCGGGTCGCCGTCGGCGGTGAACCAGCCGACGGGTGCCTGCGGTGCGGCCAGGGTGGGGCAGAGCAGCAGGTCGCAACCGGCGGTGCGGGCGGCGCCGAGACGTACCTGCGCCTGCAGCTCGCCGAGGGTGGCGGCCAGCGCGCCCGCGGAGACGCTGGCGCCCCGGGCCCGCAGCAGTTGGGTCAGCGGCAGCAGCTCCGCCTCGCGGTGCGGGGGCACGGGGGCGAGTGCCAGCACGTACCAGATGATCTCGAACAGCGGCCACGCCTGGGGCCCGAGCGGCGGCGGCACCTCGACCACCTCGTGGCCGGCGGTGGTGAGCAGGGCGGCGGCCCGGTCGACGGCGGCCACGCAGTCGGGGTGCACCGGCTCGTCGGCGAGCATCGGCGTGGTGAACCGGCCGATCCGCAGCCGGCCGGGCTCGGCCCGGCGGGCGGCGGCCAGGTATCCACCGGGCGGCGCGGGCGGCGGCAGGTAGGGCTCGCCCGGCACCGGCACGGCCATGACGTCGAGCAGCGCGGCGACGTCGACGACGGTCCGCCCGAGCGGACCGCTGGTGGGCAGCCCGAACGCGCCGGAGCCGAGCGGCCCGCCGGAGACCACGCCACGACTGGGCTTGTAGCCGATCAGGCCGCAGAGCGACGCCGGAATGCGCAGGGAGCCGCCGCCGTCGGACCCCTGGGCGATCGGCACCAGCCCGGCCGCGACCGCCGCCGCCGCGCCGCCGCTGGACCCACCGGCGGTGTACGCGAGCTGCCACGGATTGCGGGCCGGCGGTGCGACGCGGCCCTCCGAGTAGAGCGAGCAGCCCAGCTCGGAGGTGGTCGTCTTGCCGAGGCTGACGAGGCCGGCGGCCTTGATGAACCGGACCACGTCGGCGTCGACCGGCGGGACGAAGTCGGCGAACGCCGCCGAGCCGAAGGTGGTGCGTACCCCGGCGGTGAGGGTGAGGTCCTTGATCGCGGTCGGTACGCCGTGCAGCGGGCCGCGCCCCTCGACGGGCACCGCGTCGGCGGCGCGCGCGGCCTGCCGGGCGAGGTCCGGCGTGACGGTGACGAACGCGCCCACGGTGTCGCCGAGCGCCGCCACCCGGCGCAGGGAGTGCTCGACCAGCTCGACGCTGGACAGCTCGCCGCGGGCGATGGCGGCGGCCTGTTCCAGCGCGGTCAGGTCGTGCGGCTCGGCCATGTCCTCATCCTGCCCGGTGGGAGCGGCTGTCGGCGGGTCGACACGGCGGTCGCCCTTCGCGGCGGAGGGTACTGCTCCCGATACCGAACCGGCCGTGTCGGGAGGCAACCCCCCTCACCGGTCGCCCGCCCGGCGGCGGGCCGACTCCTGCCGGCGTCCTTTGCTCTGCTTCAACGGAGGCAACAGCCGATGTCCGTTTATCGGACACGTGGTGTTGCGTGGATTGAAGCAGAGCAAAGGCAACAGAACAGGGTCCGTCGGCCCGTCGCGGCCGTCCGTCGTCCGGGGGCACTACCATGGGTACGCCGTCAGCGCCGCCCGTGCAGGAAGCGCAGGGCGTTGGTGGATCGGAGCTTGTCGCGCTGGGCGTCGGTGAGGAAGTCGGCCGCGTCGACGACCGCACCGGCCGGGCGCTCCCCCAGCGGGTACGGGTAGTCGCTGCCGACCAGCACCCGGTCCTCCCCCATCGTGTCGACCAGCAGCCGCAGCGCGGGCGGCGCGAAGACCACCGAGTCGACGCTGAACCGGTCGACGTAACTGCTGGGCGGGGCGACGGACGCGCCCCGAACCAGGTCACCACGTCGGTGCCAGGCGTTGTCGGCGCGGCCGAGCCAGAACGGGAAGCTGCCGCCGCCGTGCGCGAAGCAGATCCGCAGCGTCTCGGGCACCCGGTCGAAGACGCCGCCCAGGATCATCGCCAGCACCGACAGGTGCGTCTCGGCGGGCATCCCGGTGAGCCACCGGGCCATCCAGCGGTTCAGACGCGGGCCGTCCGGCATGTCCCACGGGTGGACGAAGACGGGCGCACCCACCTCGGCACAGTGCTGGAGGAAGGTGACCACCCCGGCGTCGTCCAGATCCCGGTCGCCGACGTGGTTGCCGATCTCCACGCCCACGTGCCCGGCGGCCAGGCTGCGATCCAACTCCGCGCAGGCGGCGTCCGGGTCCTGCAGGGGCACCTGGCAGAACGGCACCAGCCGGTCACCGCCGGCCGCGGTGACCTTCAGGGTGAGGTCGTTGAAGATCCGGGCGACCTTCACCGCCTGGTCGGCCGGACGGTCGTAGCTGAAGAAGACGGGCGTCGGCGACACCACCTGCACGGCCACGCCGTCGGCGTCCATGTCGGCCAGCCGCGTCGACGCGTCCCAGCACTCGGCGCCGATCGGGCGGAACTCCGTCTCCCCCACCATGATCATGGCGGCGCGCTCGGAGTCGACCCGCAACCAGGGCCAGCCGGACCCGCCGCACGCCGCGCCGAGGTCCGGCCACCCCTTCGGTACGACGTGCGTGTGCACGTCGACGACACGAGCGGGCATCAGCCCTTGCCCGGGTGCAGAGTGCCGCAGTTGGCGCAGGTGCGTGCCGCCTCATCTGCGTAGAACGCCTGGAACACCGGCGGCAGGTCGGCCGCGATGTCGCGGACCTGCAACTCCACCTCGTGCACCTGGTTTCCGCACTCGGGGCAGTACCACTGGAACGTCTCCAGCGTGCCCTCCTCGCGGACCCGCTCGACGACCACACCGATCGAGCCGGCCTCCGGTCGCTGCGGCGAGTGCGGGGTGTTGCGCGGCAACATCCACATCTGACCCTCGCGCACGTGCACCGTACGCGGACCCTCGGGGGTCATCAGGTTGATGTGCATGTTGCCCTTGACCTGGTAGAAGAACTCCTCGTACGGGTCCACGTGGAAGTCGGTGCGCTGGTTGGGCCCGCCCACCACCATCACGATGAAGTCGTCCCCGCCGGGGAACATCTCCTTGTTGCCCACCGGCGGCTTCAGCAGGTGCTGGTTCTCCGCGATCCAGCCCGGAAAGCTGAACGGCTCGGCGATCTCACTCACGACTGACCTCCCGAGGGAAGAAGGGCCACGGCCTGGATCTCGATGAGCAGGTGCGGGTGCGGCAACTGGTGCACCGCCACCGTGGTGCGGGTCGGTCCGGACGCGTCGAAGAACTCCGCCCACACCTCGTTGTAACCACCGAAGTCGTTCATGTTGACCAGGTACGTGGTCACCTGGACGAGGTCGGTGAGGTCCGCGCCGACCGAGCGCAGCAGATCGCCGATGTTCTCGATCACGGCCCGCGTCTGCACCCGGATGTCGAGGTTCGTCGTGCCGAACGCGTCGACCTCGACACCGGCGAAGCTGTTGTCCGGCCGTCGCGACGACGTACCGGAGACGAAGACGAGCCCACCCGCGACCTTGACGTGCGGAAAAGCCCCCCGCGGCACGGCCTTCCCAGCCACCACCCGGGCGGTCACGACGACGCCCGCAGCGAAGCCGTGCCGAGTTTCTCGACGACGGCGCGGACATGGGCACCGGGACGCAGCGGCACAGCGGCGGTGGCGGCGCCGGCCAGGAAGACCCAGCCCGACTGCAACCGCACCCCGTGTCGGCCGGCCAGCCGGATGCCCTCGTCGAGCGCCCGGCGCGGATCGCCGAGGATCGCCGCCGTCGAGCCGACCTGGGCCACCCGCCCGTCGACCTCCAGCAGCACGCCCAGGTTGTCGAGCCCCGACGGCACCGACGACCACGGCCCGATCACGAACGCGGCGGCCGAGGTGTTGTCGGCGACGACGTCCGGCAGCGAGAAGCGGAAATCCGCGTACCGGGAGTCGATCAGCTCGATGGCCGGGGCGACCGCGCGGACCGCCGTGGCGAAGTCGCCGACCGGCTCGCCCGGCTCCGGCAGCCGGTCCAGCAGGAACGCCACCTCCGGCTCGACCCGGGGATGGATGTACGCGGCCGGGTCCACGGCACCGCCGTCGGGCACCCGCATCGCGTCGGTGAGCCGCCCCCAGATCACCTCGTCCACGCCGACCTGGGCCATCTTCGCCCTGCTGGTCAGCCCCATCTTCAGCCCGACCAGCCGCTCGCCGCGTTCCAGTCGGCGCTGCACCAGCGCTGCCTGCACGCCGTACGCGGTGTCCACGTCAAGACCGGTCTCGGCGGCGAGCTGACCGATCGCGGTGGCCGTGTCGGCCGCCGCGCCCAGCTTGTCGGCGATCCCGGTGATGTCCACGCCGATCATGACTGCTGCTCCTTGCCGGCCAGGTCGAGTGCCACGTCGACGATCATGTCCTCCTGGCCGCCGACCATCCGACGGCGGCCCAGCTCGACCAGGATCGACCGGACGTCGACGCCGTAGCGGTCCGAGGCCCGCTCGGCGTGGCGCAGGAAGCTGGAGTAGACGCCCGCGTACCCCAGGGAGAGCGTTTCCCGGTCGACCTGGACCGGCCGGTCCTGCAATGGGCGGACGATGTCGTCGGCGGCGTCCATCAGCGCAAACACGTCGCAGCCGTGCTTCCAGCCGTGCAGCTCGGCGACCGCCACGAAAACCTCCAGCGGCGCGTTGCCGGCGCCCGCGCCCATGCCGGCGAGGGAGGCGTCGACGCGCACGGTCCGGCCGGACGGCGAGCCGAGCGGCCCGGCGCCGAGGATGCGGCCGTGCTCGACGGCGAGCACGCTGTTGGCCACCCCGAGCGACAGGTTGTGGTGGGCGTGGATGCCGATCTGCGTCTCCGGGGCGAGGACCTGCCGGTACGCGTCGACCCGCTGCGCCACGTCGGACATCAGCAGCCGGCCGCCGGAGTCGGTGACGTAGACGCCGTGCGCCCCGTACGACTCCATGAGCTTGGCCTGCCCGGCGAGCCCGGCCGGATCGTTCATGTGCGACATCATCAGAAACCCGGAGACGTCCATGCCGTTCTCCCGGGCCCAGGAGATGTGCTGGGCGGAGATGTCCGCCTCGGTGCAGTGCGTGGCGATGCGGACGCTTGTCACGCCGAGCGCCTTCGCCGCCCTCAGGTCCGCGATCGTGCCGATGCCGGGCAGCAGCAGGGTGGTGAGCTTCGCGTTCGTCAGCACCTCGGCGGCGGCGGAGATCCACTCGGCGTCGCTGGCCGCGCCGTGGCCGTAGTTCACGCTGGAGCCGGCGAGCCCGTCGCCGTGCGCCACCTCGATGGCGGCCACCCCGGCGGCGTCCAGGGCGGCGGCGATGGTGCGTACCTGCTCGACGGTGTACCGGTGGGCGATGGCGTGCATGCCGTCGCGCAGCGTCACGTCCTGGATGTAGAGGTCGGTCATGACGCGGTCACCTCCGAAGGACGCCTGGCGACCAGCCGCTCCGCGGTGCGCAGCGCGGCGGAGGTCATGATGTCCAGGTTCCCGGCGTACGCCGGCAGGTAGTGGCCCGCCCCGGACACCTCCAGGTAGACCGACACCTGCAACGCGGTGAGCTGCCGCCCGAGCGTCGGCACGTACGCCTCGACGCGGTCGAACTGCACGTCCTGCTTGAGCCGGTAGCCGGGGACGTACTCCTGGACCGTCGCCACCATGTCCGCCACCGAGGCGGCGATGGCGGCGGTGTCGGCGTCGACGTCCGGGCAGAGGCAGTAGACGGTGTCGCGCATGAGCAGCGGCGGGTCCGCCGGGTTCAGCACGATGATCGCCTTGCCCCGCTCCGCACCGCCGACCACCTCGATGGCGCGAGCGGTGGTCTCGGTGAACTCGTCGATGTTGGCCCGGGTGCCCGGCCCGGCGGACTTCGACGCGATCGACGCGACGATCTCCCCGTACGCCACCGGGGTGACCCGGCGGACGGCGGCGACGATCGGCACGGTGGCCTGCCCGCCGCAGGTCACCATGTTGACGTTCGGTTCGTGCAGGTGCTCGTCGAGGTTGACCGGCGGCACCACGTACGGGCCGAGCGCGGCCGGGGTCAGGTCGACCACCGTCCGGCCGTGCGCGCGCAGCACCTCGTCGTGGCGTCGGTGCGCGCCGGCCGAGGTGGCGTCGAAGACCAGCTCGACGTCGGCGAACTCGGGCATCGCGACCAGCCCGTCCACTCCGTCGGCGGTGGTGGCGACGCCGAGCCGGCGGGCCCGGGCCAGGCCGTCGGAGGCCGGGTCGATGCCGGCCATCGCCACCATCCGCAGGCTGCCGCTCAGCCGCAACACCTTGATCATCAGGTCGGTGCCGATGTTTCCCGATCCCAGCACCGCCACTCCGACGCTCACGCTGACTCCCCTCGGGTGAAGGCCGTCCGTACCGAGCCGAGGCCCGAGATCCGGGCCTCGTACGCGGCGCCCGGGGTGACCGGCACCATCGGGCCGAGCGCCCCGGAGAGCACCACGTCCCCGGCGCGCAGCGGGTCACCGGCGCGGGCGAGGGTGCTCGCCAGCCAGTGCAGAGCGTGCAGCGGGTTGCCCAGGCAGGCCGCGCCCGCGCCCACCGAGACCGGCTCACCGGCGTGCTCCAGCACCATTCCGCACAGCCGCAGGTCGACGTCGGCGAGGCGGCGCGGCGTGGTGCCGAGCACGAAGAGCCCGCTGGAGGCGTTGTCGGCGACCGTGTCCACGATGGAGATGTCCCAGCCCGCGATCCGCGAGTCGACGATCTCGATCGCCGGCAGCACGTGGTCGACGGCGCGGATCAGGTCGACGGTCGTGATCTGCGGATCCGCGAGATCCTTGTCGAGCACGAACGCGATCTCCGCCTCGACCCGCGGCTGGAGCAGCCGGTCGATCGGCACCTCGACCCCGTCGCCGACCGCCATCGCGTCGGTCAGCATCCCGAAGTCCGGCTGGAACACCCCGAAGGTCTCCTGCACCGCCCGGGAGGTCAACCCGATCTTCGCGCCGACCCGGCGTTCGCCGCGGCCCTGCCAGGCCCGCGCCTGAAGCTGCTGCACGCGGTACGCGGACTCGACGTCGCCCTCCGGCAGCAGCCGACCGCGCAGCGGCGGGCACGGCTTGCCGGTGCTGCGGGCCTCGGCCAGCTCCCGGTTGGCGGCCTCGATGTCGGCTTCCATGCCCGCTCCCTCGCTACGGCTCACGACAGGTCCACGCAGACGTTTGTGAGTTCGGAGTAGAAGTTCAACGAGTGCACGCCGCCCTCGCGGCCGATGCCGGACGCCTTCACCCCACCGAAGGGCGTGCGCAGGTCCCGCAGGAACCAGGTGTTGACCCAGACGATGCCGGCGTCGAGCCGGACCCCGGCCCGGTGCGCGACGCCCACGTCCCGGGTCCACACGGTCGCCGCCAGGCCGTACTCGGTGCCGTTGGCCAGGGCGTACGCCTCGTCCTCGGTGTCGAACGGCGCCACGTGCACGACCGGGCCGAAGATCTCCTCCCGGTTGGTACGGGCATCCGGGCCGAGACCGGTGAGCACTGTCGGCTGCACGTACGACCCGCCGTCACGGGCGTCGCCGAAGGTGGGCGTGCCGCCGCCGGTGAGCACCTCGGCGCCCTCGGCGCGGGCCAGCTCGTACGCGCCGAGCACCTTCGCCCGGTGCTGCGGGGAGATGAGCGGCATGGTGGCGGTGGCCTCGTCGGTCGGCCAGCCGTACGCCAGCTCGCCGGCCCGCTTCGCCAGCCGGGCGGTGAACTCCTCGAAGACCGGGCGCTGCACGTAGATGCGCTCGGTGCACAGGCACACCTGCCCGCCGTTGGTGAAGCTGGAGCGCATCGAGCCGGCCACCGCCGCGTCCAGGTCGGCGTCGGCGAAGACCAGGCCGGCGTTCTTGCCGCCCAGCTCGAAGCTCACCGCCTTCACGCCGTCGGCGGCGGCCCGCATGATCGCGCCGCCGGTGGCCGACTCGCCGGTGAAGGTGATCGCGTCGACGCCCGGGTGGCGGGTGAGGAACTCGCCGGCCGAGTCCGGTCCGAAGCCGTGCACCAGGTTGAACACCCCGTCCGGTACGCCGGCGGCGGCCATCACCTCGGCGAGCAGCGTCGCCGAGGCGGGCGTCTCCTCGCTGGGCTTGACCACGACGGCGTTGCCGCAGGCGAGCGCCGGGGCGACCTTCCAGGTGAGCAGCAGCAGCGGCAGGTTCCACGGCACGATGACCGCGACCACGCCGACCGGCTTGCGCACGGCGTAGTTCAGCGCCCGGCCGCCGGTCGGGGTGACCGTGGTGAACGACTCGGTGGGCGCGGTCGCCACGATCTCCGCGAACGCCCGGAAGTTCGCCGCGCCGCGCGGGATGTCCAGCGTGCGGGCCTGGGCGATGGACTTGCCGGTGTCCGCGACCTCGGCGGTGACCAGATCGTCGAAGCGACGTTCCAGCTCGTCCGCGACGCGGCGCAGCACCTCGGCGCGTTCCCGCTCCCCCATCCGGCCCCACGGCCCGCGCAGCGCCGCGCGGGCGGCGGCCACCGCGTCGTCCACCGTGGACCGTTCCGCCTCGACCACCTCGAAGACCGGCTCGCCGGTCACCGGGCTGACCTTGGTGAACGTCGACCCGCCGTCGACGAACTCGCCGCCCACGAAGTTGCGCAGCCGCTGGGGGCCACGTGGCGCGTGGCCGGCCATCAGTCGCGGATCCCAGGTGCCCGTCATGCGCGCCTCCCTCGGCTCAGTGCAGCGCCGATCGCGCCGACCAGCAGCAGCGCGGCCCCACCCGCGACCGCGCCGAGCACCCGGTGCTGCCGGCGGACCCGGCGGCGCACCTCGGCGTACGGGGTGGTGGAGAAGGACACCAGCTCGTACTGGGAAACGTACCGGCCGGGCAGTGCCCGTTCCAGTGCGTGCTCCACCCGCCGCCGGGTCTGGAACACCGGCGAGGCGACCTTGTCGCGCATCTCCACGAAGTTGGTCAGGGCCATCTGCGCGATCGCCTCGGCGTTCTCCTGCCGGCGGCGCTGGAACAGCGGCAACGCCGCCGACCACTCGTCGGCACACTCGTCGAGGCAGCGGTCCAGCTCGACGACGTCCTCGAAGGCGCAGTTGGCGCCCTGGCCGTAGAAGGGCACGATGGCGTGGGCCGCGTCGCCGAGCAGGCAGACAGTCCCGTTGACCTGCCAGGGAGCGCTGCGCACCGTGCCGAGCACGCCCACCGGGTTGTGCTGGTAGTCGTCGACCAGGTTCGGGGCCAGCGGGACCACGTCCGGGTAGTGCTCGGTGAAGTGCCGTTCGATCTGGGCCGGGCTGGTCAGCGACGCGAAGCTGCCGTCGCCGTCGTTGGGCCAGAACAGCGTGCAGGTGAAGGACCGGTCCGGGTTCGGCAACGCGATCATCATCGAGGTGCCCCGTGGCCAGATGTGCAGCGCGTCCGGATCCAGGGCGAAGTCGCCGCCCAGCGGCGGAATCGTCAGCTCCTTGTAGCCGTAGTCGAGGAAGTCCACGCTCTCGCGCAGCAGCCCGTACGCCAGCAGTTGTCCGCGTACCGCGGAGCCGGCGCCGTCGGCGCCCAACACGACCGACGCCTTCGCGCCAACCGTGCCCTGCGGGGTGTCGAAGCTCAGGGTGCCGTCGGCCGGATCGAGCCCGACGAGCCGGTGGTCGAAGACGATCCGGACCCCGGGCAGCGCGGCGGCCGCGTCCAGCAGGGCGTTGTTGAGTGCGCCCCGGCTGATCGAGTTGATCGCCCGGTCACCGGCCGCGCTGTACGACTGGAACTGCGGCTGCCCCTCGACCGGGTGGATCATCCGGCCGCGCATCGGCAGCGCGTCGGTCATCACCTGCTCGGCCAGGCCGATCCGGCGCAGCGCGTCCAACCCGCGCTCGGAGAGCGCCAGGTTGATCGAGCGTCCCCGCTCGGCCGCGCCGGCACGCGGGTCCGGCCGACGCTCGTAGAGGGCGACCGGGTAGCCACGCCGGGCCAGGAAGCAGGCGGCCAGGCAGCCCGCCAGGCCGGCGCCGATGATCGCGATCTCGTCGCGCCGCTTCGTCACGGGGTCACCGGCCCGACGGTGGCGGCGAGTGCGGCGGCGGCCCGCCAACAGTCGAGGTACGTGGAGTAGAGCGGCACCGGGGCGAAGCGGACGATGTCCGGCTCCCGGGCGTCGGCGATGACGCCGTGCTCGTGCCGCAGCCGCTTGGTCAGCTCGGCGGCGTTGCCGGCGCCGACGCGTACCGACAGCTGGCAACCCCGGCGGGCCGGATCGCGCGGGGTGACCACGCGCAGCGGCCGGTCGGCGGTGATCTCGTCGAGGAGTGACTCCAGCCAGCCGGTGAGTCGGAGGCTGCGCGCGCGCAGCGCCGGCATGCCGACCGCGTCGAACAGCTCCAGCGAGGTCCGCACCGGGCCCATCGCGAAGATCGGGGGGTTGGAGATCTGCCAGGCCTCCACGGTGGACGGCGGCCGGGACACCGGCGTCATCTCGAACCGGGTCGCCGCCGCAGTGCTCCACCAACCCTCGAAGCGCGGCAGGTCGGGATCGCCGAGGTGCCGCTCGTGCACGAAGACGCCGGCCAGCGCGCCCGGCCCCGAGTTCAGGTACTTGTAGGAGCACCAGGCGGCGAAGTCGACGTCCCAGTCGTGCAGGGCGAGCGGCACGTTGCCGACGGCGTGCGCCAGGTCCCAGCCGACCACCGCGCCGGCCGCCCGACCGGCCGCCGTGATCGCCGGGATGTCCAGCAGCTCGCCGGTGAGGTAGTTGACCCCGCCCAGCAGCACCAGTGCCACCCGGTCACCCTCGGCGGCCAGGTAGCCGGTGACGTCCTCGGTGCGCAACGCGTCCTCGCCAGCACGCGGGCGCAGCCGGACCACCGCGTCGTCCGGGTCCAGCCCGTGGAAGCGGGCCTGGCTGCGCACCGCGTAGCTGTCCGAGGGGAACGCGCTGTCCTCGATGACGATGCGGGTGCGGACGCCGGCCGGGCGGTAGAAGCTGACCATCAGCAGGTGCAGGTTGACCGTGAGCGAGTTCATCACCACGGCCTCCGCGGGCCGGGCGCCGACCAGTCGGGCGGCCGGGCCCGTCAACAGCTCGTGGTACGGCAGCCAGGCGCGTTCCGCCTCCAGGTGCCCCTCGACGCCGAGCCGCCCCCAGGCGTCCAGGTCGGCGAGGAGTTCGTCGCGGGTGGCCCGGGGTTGCAGGCCGAGCGAGTTGCCGGCGAGGTACGCCGACTCGGGGTGGTCGCCGCCGTCGGCGGGCGGCACGTGGAAGAGGTGTCGGTGGCCCGGGTCGGCCTGGTCGAGGCGGTGTGCCTCGCTCTCTGGGGTGTGCATGTCTCGCTCTCCGGTCACATCGCGGTGCGGGCCGACCACAGCTCCGGGAAGACCACCCGGGCCATGCTGCGCTGCAACCACGCCAGCCCGGCGGAGCCGCCGCTGCCAACCTTGGCGCCCATTGTCCGCTGCACCGCCTTGACGTGGTTCCACCGCCAGTCGCCGAACTCCTCGGCGACGCCGCTCAGGGCCTCGCCGAGCAGCCGCAGGTGGTTGTCCGGGCCGCCGTCGGCGTAGATCCGCACCCAGGCCGCCTCGACCTCCGGCTGCGGGTCGTGCTCGACCGCCACGTCCCGGTTCAACAGATCGGCGGGGAGGTCGAAGCCGCGCCGGGCCAGCAGCGCGACCACGTCGTCCCAGAGACTCGGGGCGGCGAGCGCGGCGCTGAGCGCGGCGTGCACCTCGCTCTGCCGGCGGAACGGCCGGATCAGCGCCGGGTCGCGCAGCCCGAGCAGGAACTCAAGGTGCCGGTACATCGCGGACTGGAAGCCGGAGCCCTCGCCGAGCAGGTTGCGGAACCGGTTGAAGTCGGCCGGGGTCATCCAGCGCAGGCCCTGCCAGGCGGCGTTGAGCCCTTCCAGGTGCAGGGTGGCGCGGCGCAGCGGGGCCAGCGCGTCCCAGATCCGGTCGGCGCGCAACAGACGCTGGGTCTCCCGCAGCTCGTGGCAGGTCAGCCCGAAGTACAGCTCCATGATCTGGCTGACCATGAGGAAGGACATCTCGCCGGGGTCGTCGCTGAGGGGCTGCTGCAACTGGTGCAGGGCGGTGGCCCGCACGTACGCGTCGTAGGGCACCAGCTCGGCGAACTCCAGCGTCGGCTCGCCGCCGTTGCGCGCGGCGCGGGCTGCCCGCTGGCGCGGGGTCACCGGTCGTACCGTGGCGACGCGGTTCGGCGCCCGCCAATCCGTCTGATCCACCAGTCGTCTCCCTTCCCCCGAAGCTGCCGACGCCATGATCTCGCGGCTGGATCGGCCTGCGGAATGCCGGATCAACGGCACTTGTCGGCCTGACCTGGCGAACCGAAGGCAGCTGGGCGAATCCGGTTCACGAAAGTAAGGTTCGAGCGTGGACGACATGGACTGGGCGCTGCTGCGCGAGTTGCAGGCCGACGCCCGGCTCTCCTTCAGTGAGTTGTCCCGCCGGGTGCACCTGTCCCCACCAGCGGTCGCCGAGCGGGTCCGCCGGCTGGAGGAGGCCGGGGTGATCACCGGCTACCACGCCCACGTGGACCTGACCCGGGCCGGCCGTACGGTGGTCGCCCTGATCCGGATGTCCTGTTACGGCGCGCGGTGCATCCTGCACGACCCGGAGGTGTCCGGCTGGCCGGAGATTCTCCAGATCCACCGGATCACCGGCGACGCGTGCAGCATGCTCAAGGTGGCCGCCGGCTCGATCGGCGACTTCGAAGCGGTCATCGACCGGCTCGCCCCGTACGGGCAGCCGTCGAGCACCATGGTCCTGTCGTCCCCGCTGGACTGGCAGCCGATCACCCCGCTCCCGCCCGCCGGTGCCAGCTCCCGCCGCCGCTGACCCTGCCCGCCCGCTGGTTTGCCTCCGGGCCAACGGGAACTCAGCCCGCGTGCCCAGGGGAGGGTTCCGGCGGTCGTCGCCGGTTGGGGGGAAATCATGCAGGGACTTCGCACGATCAACCGCGCACTCTCGTCCGCACTGGCACTGGTGGGGCTCATCGGGGCGTTCGTCCTGTTGTCGGTCGCACCGGCGCGTGCCGGTGAGAACACCTTCGTCGAGGTGACGCCGAACAGCGTCCCGGCGGGCAGCCGGGTCACGATCCGCGCGAGCTGCGACAACAACAACAGCAACAATCGACAGGCCACCGTGCAGTCCGACGCGTTCGGGCGCGTGGTGCTCAGACCGGACAACGGCTTCCTCAAGGGGGAGGTCACCGTTCCGGGCAACAAGGAACCCGGTGACTACCAGGTCGACCTGCGGTGCCAGAACAACCAGACGGCCCAGACGATGCTGACCGTGCTGAACATGGCCTCGCCCAGCAAGGGGCCGGCAACGGGGGGCGGCGGCACCGCGGGCGGCCGGGGCATCGGATCGATCCTGGTCGTCGGCGGCGTGGCAGTGGTGGCCGCCGCGGTCGCGCTCGGCATGGTGGGCGGTCGGCGTCGGACCGGAGCCGGCTCCTGAGCCGGACCTGCCATGACCCGCAGATCCGCGCGTGCGCGGTCGGACCACCGTGCCCGCCTCCGGGCCGCAGCGGCCCTGCGCGCCTCCGGACGGCTGGTGGCCCGGGTCTCGGTTCGGCTGCGCCGGGTCGCCGGACAGGCGGTGTCCGCCAGCGTCGCCACCACTGATCCGGACGCCCGCCCGCTGCCGCCGAGCCGTCCCGCCGGGTCGCCGCTGCTCCGGCGTCGGCTCGGCACCGGGCCGGGACTGCCGGTCCTGGCCGTGGCCACGCTGATGGTGCTGATCGTGGCGATGCTCGGCGTCGAGCAGGTGACCGGGGTGAGTCTGCTGCCGGACCGGATCAGCGCCGGCCTGCGGCCGCCGCCGAAGAAGTTCCCCGTGCTGCCGGCCAGCCGCCCGACCGCTCTCTCGATCAGCAAGATCGACCTGCGGGCTCCGCTGCACGACGTGGGCCTCGCCCCGGACGGCACCATCGCCGTGCCCGACGTGGGCCGCGCCCAGGAGGCCGGCTGGTACGACCAGGGCCCCACCCCCGGCCAGTACGGGCCGGCGGTGATCGTCGGACACGTGGACACCACCACCGGCCCGGCCGTCTTTCACCAGCTCCGGGAACTGCGCGCGGGAGACCAAATCGAGGTCACCCGCTCCGACGGCCGGGTCGCGGTCTTCGAGGTGGACTCGATGGAGCGGTTCGACAAGGACCGACTACCGGTGGACGAGGTGTACGGCGACTTCAGCCGCCCCAGCCTGCGGCTGATCACCTGCGGCGGCCGGTGGGTGGGCGGCGAGAGGGGCTACTCGGACAACCTGGTGGTCTTCGCCTCGCTGGTCAAGGCCCGTGGTGGTTGATCGCCGGCGCCGGCGTCGAGGTACTCGGCGAGCCGGGCGGCCCCGGTGAGCATGGCCCGACCGCGCTCGGCGAGCCGTCGGCGCCACTGGCCGAGCGACGCGGCGAGCGGTTCGGCGCCACCGGCGTCGCGTACCCGTCGCAGCACGTCGGCGATGTGGTCGAGCCGATACCCGCCCCGGCGCAGCAGGTGGGCGAGTTCCGCGTCCCGGACGTCGTCGGGCGAGTAGACGCGGTGGCGGGTCACCCGGTCGCGCTCCGGCCGCAGAATTCCGGCCGCCTCCCACTTGCGAAGGGTCGCGGGTCGTACGCCGAGCCGGTGTGCGAGCACGCTGATCGGCACGGCTCTCCGGCCCTGCGGCGCGGGCTCCCTCGCGGTGAGAGTGGTGACCGCCGCCTCGACCGCGTCCAGGGTCTCCCGATCGCGTTGCAGCAGCGCGTGACCGCTGTCGATCGTGCGCAACGCCGTGTCGATCTCGCCCCGGTTGACGGCGCGCATGATGTCGCCGCTGGCCGCGTAGCCGTGACCGACGATGAGCGCGAGGTAGGCGCTCAGTGCTGTGGCGTGCACCTCGGTGAACCTGCGGTACCCGGTCGCGGTGCGCTCGGCAGGTGGCAGCACGCCGTCCCGTTCGTAGTTGCGGACGGCCTGCGCCGACAGTCCGTGCCGGCGCGCGAGATCGACGGGTCGGCGTACCCCGGGCTTTGAGGGTTTTGTGGTTGTCACCCGCGCTCCATCGCTCTGAAGTCTCCACCGCTGGTGCAACGATACGGTTGATGCAATGACCACCCTTGTTGACCTGCTTGCCGGCTCACCGACGCTGCTCGCGCTCGGCGAGCCGACGCACGGTGAATCCGCGTTCCTCCAGATCCGCAACGACGCCTTCCTGACGCTGGCCGAGCACGGCTACCGGTCGATCGCCCTGGAGAGCGACCGGGCCGCGGGACTGCTCGCCGACGCGTTCGTGCAGGGCGGGGCCATGACGCTCGACCGCGCGCTCGCCGAGGGGTTCAGCCACGGGTTCGGCGCCGCGCCGGCCAACCGTGACCTGCTGCTGCGGATGCGCGAGTGGAACGACGGACGGCCCGACGCCGAGCGCCTGAGATTTCATGGCTTCGACGCCCCGCTGGAGATCGAGGGCGCCCCGAGCCCGCGGCGTCACCTGCTGCGGGTGTGCGAATTCCTCGACCTCGACCTCGACCGGTCGGTCGAGATCGACGACCTCGTCGGGGACGAGGCCCGCTGGAGCGACACGGCCGCGATCTGGGAGCCGGGCCGGTCGGTCGGACGCTCGTCCGACGCCCAGCGGCTGCGGGTGCTCGCCGACGACCTGGTGACCGAGTTGTACCTGCGGGCGCACCGACGGCCCGAGGGCTGGCCTGCGGCATTCGTCCACGCCACGTCGGCGGTCGCGGTGCTGCGCTACCACGCGGCGGCTGCGGCGCCACTGGTCCAGGAGGAACGCTTCGCCCACCTGGCCGCGGTCCGGGACGCGCTGATGGCCGAGAATCTGCTCGCGATCCGGGCGGTCGAGGCACACCGTGGACCCACGCTGGTCTTCGCGCACAACACGCACCTCCAGCGCCACCCGAGCACGATGACGGTGGGCGCGACGGAGGTGTCGTGGGCCGGTGCCGGCGCGATCGTCGGAGCGTTGCTGGGCGAGCGGTACGCGGTGATCGTCGGCAGCCTCGGCGCGAGCCCCGCGCTCGGCATCGACGTGCCTGCCGCGTCGACCTACGAGGGCAGGCTCCAGCAGAAGCTCACCCTCCCCGGGTACGTCCGGGCGGCCGAGATCGGGCCGGCCGAGCGGCGAGCGCACGACTACCGCTACTTCCCGCTGGACCAGGCCACCATCGACCACGCCGACGCGGTGCTGCACATCCCGACCGGCGTCGACGCGACAGTGCTCGCCGACCGGATCCGCGCGCTGCCCGACGTCGAGCAGGTGATGGCGAGCGAGGAGGACGGATCACCCGAGGGCGCCTGGGGCGACCGGTTCTTCTACGTCGGCCCGGACCGCCGCCAGCCGTTCGCCACCATCGTCGAGCACGACGTGCCCGGCTTCGACGAAGCCGCGCAGCTGGACCGCCCCGGCGTCTTCCGCCTCAACCTGGACCTGGGCCGGGCCGAGTTCGAGAGGACGTTCGGCTTCCCACCGAAGGCGTTCGAGGAGCACCGGGACGCCTTCGACTTCGCCCGGCTGGACACGGTCACGCCGCACCCGGGGTACGCGCTGTACGGCTTCGCCAGCATCGTGATGCCGGGGCCGCAGATGCTGCCCGAGATCGACCGGCTGTTGACCGTCGCGCACACCCGGGCGGTCGACCGGCACGAGCGCGCGACCCGCCGAGCGGCCGCGCAGCAGGACTGAGCCCGACCGGCGGTTCCGCGCCGCCGGGCAGGTCGGGCCGCTTCGGGCTCGCGCAGACTGGTCAGGCGGCCGCTTCGGGCTCGCGCAGGTCGAGCCAGTCGGCCCAGCGCGGGTCCGGAGCGCGGTGCCCGAGGACCCGCCAGGCGGTGCCCTTCGGCGCGGTCGGCAGGGCGTGCAGCCGCCAGCCCAGCTCCGCCGGGGTCTTGTCGCCCTTGGTGTGGTTGCACCGGGCGCACGCGGCGACCACGTTCTCCCAGGCGTGCCGGCCACCCCGGCTGCGCGGGAAGACGTGGTCGATGGTCTCGGCCGGCCCTCGGCAGTAGGCGCACCGCCAGCCGTCCCGGGCGAAGATCGCTCGGCGGGACAGCCCGACGTGGGTGCGGTAGGGCACCCGGACGAAGCGGGTCAGACGGACCACCGACGGAACCGGCAGCGCGTCGCGGGCGCTGTGCAGGATGCCGTCACCGTCGGCGACGCAGACGGCCTTGGCGGAGAGGACGAGGATCGCGGCGCGTCGCACCGACACGACACACAGGGGCTCGTAGGTGGCGTTGAGGACCAGCGCGCCGGAGCCCACCGTGGGTCGTATGTCAGGCATCGCGCTCACCCTCCCGGTTCAGCGGCTGCTGCGAACCGCCGCCGACCGGAGTTGGGCACGAGGGCCCGCACCGTCGACGCCCGTTCGATCACCGACGTCCGTTGCGCCAATAGTCCCTGATCGGACCCCGGATTGCACGTACTAATCCGGGGTCGGACGTGAAGCTCTTTCCCGCACCTGTCACGATGGCCGGTTCGCCCCGGTCCGACCCGGCGCTCGGGCGCATCTCACCCGGCCGGTGGGTCGGCGGCGGCCGGTCCGGGGCGTTGCGGTACGAAGACAGGGTGAGTGCCACCAGCGGAACGCCCCTTGCCCTGTCCGACGCCGTGTCGGTGAACTGTCAGGGCAGCACCTCCTGCGAGACGATCTACCGGATCACCGGCTCGGAATGGTTCGCCCAGGGCAGCTACTGGATCCTGCTCAAGCCGCTGCGGGTGCTGTTGATAGTGGCGCTGGCGATGGTGGCCCGCTGGGCGCTGCACCGGACGATCGACCGACTGGTCCGGACGACCACCAACGGCGCCGTGCCGACCATGCTGCGGCCGCTGCGCGAGCGGGTGCCCACGGCCGCTGTCGACCCGGCCGAGTTCGTGCCGGAGCGCCGCCGGCAACGGGCCGAGGCGATCGGCTCGGTGCTGCGCAGCCTGACCACCGCGTTCGTCTTCGGCATCGCGCTGCTGATGATCCTGCGCGAGTTCAGCTTCGACCTCGCCCCGCTGCTGGCCAGCGCCGGGATCGCCGGCGTCGCCCTGGGCTTCGGCGCGCAGAGCCTGGTCAAGGACCTGATCGCCGGGCTCTTCATGCTCATCGAGGACCAGTACGGCGTGGGCGACAACGTCGACCTGGGCGAGGCGACAGGTGTCGTGGAGTCGGTGGGGCTGCGGGTCACCACGGTCCGCGACGGACGCGGCGTGCTCTGGTACATCCGCAACGGCGAGATCATCCGGGTGGGCAACAAGAGCCAGGGCTGGGCGCTGGTGGTCGTGGACCTGCCGATCGGCTTCAGCGGTACGGAGGAGGCCAGCGCCGTGCTGCGGACGGCCGCCGCCTCGGTGGCGCTGGACCCGGAGCTGTCGCCGGAGATCGTGGAGGCCCCGGAGGTGCTGGGTGTCGAGCAGATGACGGTGGATGGCGCCGTGATCCGTACGGTGGTGAAGACGACGGCCGACGGCCAGTTCGCGGTGAGCCGGGAGCTGCGCCGCAGGCTGGCGGAGGCGCTGGAGAACTCGGGGATCACCGCGCAGATCGCCGCCGCCCGCATCTATCCCGGTGTGTCGAGCCGGCCGTTGCCGGAGGGTGAGACCGGCCAGGGCGGCGCCACCTGACACCGGCGAGACTGGCCGGCAATACAGGGGTCGCCAGCCGCCCGGCCCCTGGAGTATCGTCCGTTCGTTCAGTCGGGGATGCGACGAACGATCCGTTCGCCCTAGCTAGTTGTCAGACGATCGGGCAGAATCCGGAGCACGCGTTCCCGCCGGAGCGTGGTCACATCCTCGCTGATCCGTAGATCTGACGAGTGTTCCCGGCCCGGCCGCCACGAGCTGCCGTTCCGGGGGCCGATGGAGGCGACGGTGCCCGACGAGCGACCTTCCGCGGAAGGCCCGGCCACTTTTCGCGAAGTGTTCGCCCAGCGCGAGTTCCGGGCCGTCTTCGCGGCCGGGGCTCTCTCCTGGGTCGGTGACTACGTCGCCAAGGCCGCCGTGACCCTCCTCGTCTACCAGCAGACCAGGTCCGTCGCGCTCTCCGCCGCCGCGTTCGCGGTCAGCTACCTGCCGTGGCTGCTGGGTGGCCCGCTGCTCGCCGCCCTGGCCGAGCGGCACCCGTACCGCAGGGTGATGGTGGCGTGTGACGTCATCCGGATGGCGCTGATGCTGCTCATCGCCCTCCCCGACCTGCCCGTTCCGGCGCTGCTGGTGCTCATCTTCGCGGCCACGCTCGCCAACCCGCCGAGCCAGGCCGCGAAGTCCGCGCTGATGCCGCAGATCCTCGCCGGGGACCGGCTGGTGGTCGGGTTGTCGCTGAACGCCAGCATCGGTCAGGCGGCCCAGGTCGTCGGCTACCTGCTCGGCGCCGCCGTCGCCTCCATCGACCCGACGGTCGCGCTGCTGTTCAACGCGGTCACGTTCGGCCTCTCGGCGCTGCTGGTCCGCCTCGGCGTGCGGAACCGGCCAGCGACGATGACCAGCGCGCACCGCTCTCACCTGCTCCGGGAGACCGCCCAGGGGTTCCAGATCGTGTTCGGCACGCCGGTGCTGCGGGCCATCGCGGTGCTGGTGTTCAGCGCGCTGCTGTTCTCGATCGTTCCGGAGGGGCTGGCCGCGGCCTGGGCCAACAAGGGCTCCTCCGGCGGCATGGCCCCGGGCACCGCGCAAGCGGTGATCATGGTCGCCAACCCGGTGGGCTACGTCCTGGGTGGGCTGCTGGTGAGCCGGCTGTTCGGCCCGACCCGCCGACTGGCCCTGATGCGGCCCCTCGCGGTGTTCTCCCCGCTGGTGCTGGTGCCGGCGCTGTTCGACCCTCCACCGCTGGTGGTGGCGTTGCTGGCCGCCCTGTGCGGGTTCGCGGTCGCCGGGATGATGCCGATGGCCAACGGGCTCTTCGTCCAGGCGCTGCCGGACGGATTCCGGGCCCGCGCGTTCGGCGTGATGGCCACCGGCGTCCAGGTCATCCAGGGTCTCGCGGTGCTGGTCACCGGGCTGCTCGCCGAGCGGTTCTCCATTCCGGTGGTGGTGGGGGTCTGGAGCGCCGCCGGGGTGCTGCTGATGACGATCGCCGCCCTGCGCTGGCCGGGCAAGCAGACGGTGGACGACGCCATCGCCAAGGCCGCCGCGGCCAACGCCGAGCCGACCCCCGATCCGGGCGGCACCATCGCGGACGGCACGCCGGCGGGCACCGACCTCCGGCCCGCGGACGGCCACCGCCGGCACGCGGTCACCTGATCCACCGCGTGAGCCGGCGCACGGCCTCCGGGTCGGGCCGACGGCCGACGCACCTGGCAGGATGGAACGGTGAACCCCGCAGGTGAATCCGACCGTAACGATGCGTCGATGACCCTCTTCGAAGCGGTCGGCGGCGAACCCACCTTCCGCCGGCTGGTGGACGAGTTCTACGCCGGCGTCGCCACCGATCCCCTGCTGCGACCCATGTACCCGGAGGAGGACCTGGGCCCGGCGGCCGACCGGTTCACCCTGTTCCTGATGCAGTACTGGGGCGGGCCGAACACGTACTCCGCACAGCGCGGGCACCCGCGGCTGCGCATGCGGCACGCGCCGTTCCGGATCGGCGGGGCCGAGCGGGACGCCTGGCTGCGGCACATGCGCCAGGCGGTGGACCGGCTCGACCTGGAGCCGCAGCTCGCCGTCGCTCTCTGGGACTATCTGGAGCGGGCCGCGTACTTCATGGTCAACGTCATGGAGGACCCGGCCGAGGGCGCCTGACGGCGCGTTCCGGCACGGACGCTGCGGGGCGCCTCAGAGCAGGGCGCCTTCGTCGTGCAGCCAGTCCACGAAGCTGGCGGCCACTGCCGCGCCGCAGTCGAGCATCTCGACCAGCAGCGCGTCGTGGGTGCCGGCGCCCAGCGGCACCTGCAACTCGGCGTAGATCGGCAGCTGCCCGCGCTCGGTCGGGTCGCCGATGTACGCCTTGCAGAAGCGGCGGGTGTGGTTCCACTCGTTGACCACCCGGTAGGCCCGGTCGGCCCAGTCCGGCGGAACCGTGGCGTGCGGGCGGGCCCGCATCACCAGGATCTCGTCCTCGGGGCCTTCGAGGGTCACCAGCACGGCGTGCCGCTCCCACATGGCCAGCAGGTTGCCGTCACCGTCGGCCAGGTAGCGCACGTCGAGCAGGTCGAGTGCGTCACAGACGCGGCGCAGGCTCACCGGCTCGATGGTCGCCGGCATCTCGGTCAGCACGGGCCGGTCGCTGCCCGGGCAGTCGTCCCCCGGCTGGCGAGGGCTCGGCGGGCCGACCCGGACCGCGCTCTCCACTGTGATCCCGCTTCGGGTTTCCGGATCGCCGCCGTCGGCGGGACCGGGGCGCCATGACCACCACGGCATCGCTCGTCGCACCTCACTCCCCAGCGGATCCAGCCGCCTACGGTGCGTTGGATCCGAGGATGGACGGTACCCGGACAGCCGGGTTGAAGCATCCCCCCAACGGCCGCACCGGCCCAGAAGAATGAGCAGGGGTCATCCGTTCGGACGAATGGCGAGGGGCGTCACGGCAAGATCGGTGGCCTTCTGCAACCAGGCCGCTCCGTATGGTCCCACCAGGCCCACCCAACGGCCCGCCACCCGCACCTGGACCTCGGGGCGCGCGCCAGGACCGGCCGGATCGTCGATCGCGCCGAGGAAGCCCAGCTCTACCGCGAGCTGGGTGACGCTCATGGCGAGGGGGAGTCGCTGTTCTGGGTGGGCACGGTCCACCAGGTGATCCGCCAGGACCAGGCGAC
>NZ_JBEXHY010000076.1:0-26775 GCF_040608295.1 Micromonospora sp. NPDC005197
GCCGCCGCGCCGGCGGCCCGGCGCAGTTCGGCGACCGCCTCGTCCTGGCCGACCAGATCGGCGAAGACGTCCGGCATCAGGTCTTGTGCTCCATCGTCACCAGCTCCGCGTCGGATAACTCCGGCTGCACCGAGGTGTCCGGGCCCTGCGCGGGGCGGGGGTGCACGATGCCGCCCGGCTTGCCCAGCATCTCCTGTACGCGCCGGACCACCAGCTGAGTGATCTCGTCGACCGGCCGGGACGCGTCGAGCACCAGGTAGCGCTTCGGGTCGGCGGCGGCGAGGTCCAGGAACGCGTAGCGGACGCGCTCGTGGAAGGCGATCGACTCCGCCTCGAGCCGGTCGGCGCCCGCGTTGCGCGAGGCCACCCGGGACAGGCCGGTCCGCGGCTCGACGTCGAGCAGCACCACCAGGTCCGGCTTGAGCCCACCGGTGGCCCAGGAGGAGAGCCAGGAGACCTCGTCGACCGGCAGCGTCCGCCCGGCGCCCTGGTACGCGAGCGACGAGTCGACGTACCGGTCGCTGATCACCACACCGCCACGGACCAGCGCGGGCCGAACGACGGCGGCCACGTGGTGCGCCCGGTCGGCGGCGTAGAGCAGCGCCTCGGCGCGCGGGGAGGGCGCCTCGTCGCCGGAGGTGTCCAGCACCAGCGACCGGATCCGCTGGCCGACGGCCGTGGCCCCCGGTTCGCGGGTGACCAGGACGTCGTGCCCCTGGCCGCGCAGCCGCTCGGCGAGCGCGGTGAGCTGGGTGGACTTGCCGGCGCCCTCGCCGCCCTCGAACACCACGAAGAGCCCGGCGGAGACGAACGGCTCGGAGGGCATCAGCGGGCGACCACGGATCGAGCCCCACAGGTCGGCGAGGACGGGGACGCCCTTCTTGTCGTCCATCTGGCCGAAGGCGCTGATCCCGGCGAAGATGCCGGCGGCACCGGCGGCGAGCAGCAGCAGGCGGGTGGAGGAGACGGAGATGCCGAGGTCGGCGATTGTCAGTTTGCGGGAGCCGCCGACGCCGACCAACACGCTGCTCAGCCCGATGGCCAGGATCAGCACCAGCCGGGTGCCGATCTGCACGACCGCGAAGACCCGGCCGCGCACCTCGTCGGCCACCTCGCCGCCCAGCAGCGTGGTGCCGGCCAGGAAGGCCATCCCGGCGCCGGCGCCGACCAGGACCGCTCCGACGATCGCCATGGACAGGTGGATGGCGAAGGCGAGGGTCATCACGGCGGCGCTGGCCAGCACGATGCTCATACCGAACCACCGACGCCGGGACATGTCCTTCACGATCATCGGGCCGAGCCCGATGCCGAGGGCCAGACCGACGAAGATGGCGCCGAAGAGCAGCGAGAACGCGGCGTCGCCAGCGCCCAGCGAGCTGGCGAAGAACTTGGCCGTGCCGACCACGATGCCGCCACCGGCGAACGCCCCGAAGATGCCCAGCACCAGACCACGCACGAGCGGGGTCTGGCCGATGTACTTCCAGCCCTCGGAGAACTGCCGGAACATGCTCTGCTCGGAACGCCCGGCCTCACCGCGTTGTGCCTCGCTGATCTCCTTGATCCCGAAGGCCACCACCAGTGCGGTGGCGAGCCGGGTGAAGGAGTTGAACCAGAGCGCGAGCTGGGCCGGTTCCGCCCAGGAGGGCAGGTCGCCGCCGACGGCACCACGGACGCCGCGATCGAGCACGGCCAGGCCGACGGCGGCGGCGACCGGGGTGAGGCCGTACGTGGTGATCAGGGTGAGCTGGTTGGCCGCCTCCAGCCGGGCCCGCGGGATGAGGTTGGGGACCGCGGCCTCCTTGGCCGGGATCCAGAGCAGGGTGATCGACTCGATCAGGAAGGTGGCGATCAGCGCCCAGCCGACCACCAGGCCGCCCGGGGCGCCGCTGAGGGCGTAGAGCGGAATGGACGCGAAGAGGACGAAGCGCAGCAGGTCGCAGATGACCATCGTCCAGCGCCTGTCGAACCGGTCGGCGAAGACGCCGGCCACCGGGCCGAGCACCAGCGCGGGCAGCAGCCGGATCGCGGTCACACCGCCGAACGCGGCGCCCTGGGCGGTGCTGCCCTGCACCTGGGAGGCGGCGAAGAGAGCGGTGGCCAGCAGACCGAGCCAGTCGCCGAAGGAGGCCGCGCCGAGCACGATCCAGAGCCGCCGGAACGGCCTGATCCGCAGAACCGAGCGGATCGCGGCGTAGCCGGACGGATCGACCTGACCGGAGCTGGACTGGTTGGCGGCGTTGCCCGACTGGTCACCCGCGCGCGACACGCCGGGCGACTCGCCGCTGTTCTGGCTTTCGATGGCCGTACCTCCACGTGCCGGCCCATCGCTGGGCACCCCCGGTGGAACACTCTAGACCCGGTGGGGGCCGCCCCACCGGCGACATTCTCCTGCTCGCTGAGCCTAGGCCGCCGGGGGCGCCGGCCGCAGCCCGGGACGTACGCGAGGGTATTTCGCATTCACCGTCGGACAGTTAGCGTGCACACGTGGCCATCGAAAGCGACAAACTGCGCGACCGCCTGGACCGGGCGACCGCCCATCTCGACCCCCCGTACGCCGTGGTGGATCTCACCGCCTTCGACGCCAACTCGGCGGCCCTGGCCGACCGCGCCGCCGGCAAGCCGCTCCGGCTGGCCAGCAAGTCGGTGCGCAGCCGGGAGCTGATCGGCCGGGCGCTCGCCCGACCCGGCTGGCAGGGCGTGATGGCGTTCACCCTGCCCGAGGCGATCTGGCTGGTCCGCGCCGGCATGAGCGACGACGTGCTGGTCGCGTACCCGAGCGCCGACCGGGCGGCCCTCGCCGAGCTGGCCGCCGACCCGACGCTCGCCGCCGCGATCACGCTGATGATCGACGGCACCGGGCAACTGGACTTCATCGACACCGTCCGAGCCCCGGGGCAGCGCGCCGAGCTGCGCCTCTGCCTGGACCTGGACGCCTCCTGGCGACCACTGCGCGGGGTGCACGTCGGCGTCCGCCGCTCACCGGTGCACAGCGCCCGGGCGGCCGGCGCGCTCGCCGCCACCGTCGCCGGCCGCGCCGGCTTCCGGCTGGTCGGGCTCATGTCGTACGAGGCGCAGATCGCCGGCCTGGGCGACGCGCCGCCGGGGCGGACGCTGCTGGCCGGCGCGATCCGGCTGGCCCAGCGCGGGTCGTACCGCGAGTTGCTGGCCCGCCGGGGTGCGGCGGTGGCGGCGGTACGCGAACACGCCGACCTGGAGTTCGTCAACGGCGGCGGCACCGGCAGCGTGGCCGCGACCAGCGCCGATCCCGCGGTCACCGAGGTCACCGCGGGATCGGGCCTGTACGGGCCGACGCTGTTCGACGCGTACCGCGCGTGGCGGCCCACCCCGGCGGCGTTCTTCGCCTGCGCGGTGGTCCGCCGGCCGACGCCGGAGCTGGCGACGGTGCTCGGCGGCGGCTGGATCGCCTCCGGCCAGGCCGCCGACAGCCGGCTGCCCCGGCCGTGGCTGCCGGCCGGCCTGAAGCTCGTCGCCACGGAGGGAGCCGGCGAGGTGCAGACCCCGCTCTCCGGCGCGGCGGCGGCCACCCTGCGGGTCGGCGACCGGGTGTGGTTCCGGCACGCCAAGGCCGGTGAGCTGTGCGAACGGGTCAACGAGCTGCACCTGGTCGAGGGGGACGCGATCGTGGCGACCGTGCCCACCTACCGGGGCGAGGGCCACGCGTTCCTCTGACGGGCCGCCCCGCGCGCCGACTCAGGCGTGCTGGACGGCCTCGGTCTGCTGCTCGTCGGCGGGGTGTCCGCTGTCGCGACCGTCGACCTGGCGATGCAGGTACTCCCGGATCAGCGCCTTCGCCTCGAGCAGCACCCGCTCGTCGCCGTCGGACTTTCGCCGAAACGCGAGCTTGATCAGCGCGTCGGCGGCCTCCACCGCGATCTCCAGGACGAAGCGCAGCTTCGGCACGTCGGTGAGCCCGAAGCGCTCGGTGAGCACCCGCGCCAACTGGTCGGCGATCACGCCGTTGTTGTCCCGCTGCTCATCGAGCAGGTGCAGGTCGACCACGTCGCCGAAGTGCAGAGTACGAAAGCCCGGGACGGTGCGGTGCATCGTGATGTACTCGTCGATGCCCGCGTCGACGCCGTCCCACCAGTGGGTCATCTCGTCGGAGGCGAAGCGCTCGTCGAGCCGCTGCAGGTAGGACTCCATCGTGCGCAGGGTCAACGCCTGCACGATCGCCCGCTTGTCCGGGAAGAACTGATAGACCGACCCGATCGCCACTTCGGCCCGCTCGGCGAGCAGGGTCGTGGTCAGACCCTCGTACCCCACCTCGTCGACGAGTTCGGCGCAGGCATCCAACATGCGCTGTACCCGCGCGACACTTCGACCCTGCACCGGTACGCGGCGCAGCGGCCCGGTCGTGGCGGCTGGTGTGGACACTCGGCGCCACCCCCCTTCGACGGATGAACATATCTCCACGTCACGAGTCCGTGACTACCGGTACAACGAGCGGATCGCAATTGCGGTATTTACCAGGTACAACGTTCCTGATATGAAGTCAGTTCATATTCATGAATGAGGAGCGCGCATGGTCGGCACGGCATCGCTCACCACCCCCTGGTCCAACTGGGCCGGCAACCAGCGCGGCTCCGCCACCGCCATCCTCCGCCCCGGCTCGGTGGCCGACGTCACCGAGGCCGTCCGTGCCGCCGCCGCCGAGGGCCGCCGGATCCGGGTGACCGGCAGCGGCCACTCCTTCACCGCCATCGCGCTCGCCGACGACCGGCGGATGGAGCTGTCCGAGTTGGACACCACCGTCAGCGTCGACGTCGCGAACCGGCTCGTCACCGTACCGGCCGGAATGACCCTGCACACGCTCAACAGCCTGCTCGCCCGGCACGGCCTCGCCCTGCCCAACCTCGGTGACATCGACGCGCAGACTGTCGCCGGGGCCATCTCCACGGGCACCCACGGCACCGGCGCCGGCTACGGCTGCCTGTCCACCTTCGTCGAGGCGATCACTCTGGTCACCGGCAGCGGAGAGGTGCTGCGCTGCTCCGCCGACGAGCACCCGGACGTCTTCGCCGCCGCCCGGGTGTCGCTCGGCGCGCTCGGGGTGCTGGTCGAGGTGACGCTGCGCTGCGTCGACGCCTTCGTCCTGCACGCCCACGAACGGCCCGCCGCGCTGGCCGATGTGCTCGCCGGCCTGCCCACTCTGATCGGCGGCCACGACCACGTCGAGTTCTACTGGTTCCCCTACACGTCCCGGGTCCAGGTCAAGACCAACGACCGGGTACCCGCCAACGACCGGCCGCTGTCCCGCTGGCGCGGCTGGTTGGACGACGACTTCCTGTCCAACACGGTCTTCGCCGGCGCCTGCCGCCTCGGCCGGGCCGTGCCGGCGCTGGCACCCGGCATCAGCGCCGTCTCGGCCCGCGCACTCACCGAACGGCAGTACACCGGGCGCTCCGACCGGGTGTTCTGCACCCCACGCCGGGTCCGCTTCGTGGAGATGGAGTACGGCCTGCCCCGCGAGGCGCTACCCGAGGCGCTCGCCGCGCTGCAGCGGATCGTCGAGGGGTTGCCGTTCAAGGTGCTCTTCCCGGTCGAGGTGCGGTTCACCGCCGCCGACGACATCTGGCTGTCGCACGGCTACGGTCGGGACTCCGCGTACATCGCTGTGCACCAGTACGTCGGCATGCCGTACGAGCCCTACTTCCGGGCCTTCGAGGAGGTGGCCGCCGGGCTGGGTGGCCGCCCGCACTGGGGCAAGCTGCACTACCGGGACGCCGCCAGCCTGGCCCCCGCCTACCCGAGGTTCGCCGACTTCCTGGCCGTACGCGACCGCCTGGACCCCGACCACCGGTTCGCCAACGCCCACCTCGACCGCGTCCTCGGCGGCGGCGCTCAGCCGCCCGACGCCTCCACCTGGTCCGCGCCGGCACCGAGAGCCCGGACGTAGCCGAGCACCCGCTGGTACGCCGCCCGGTAGTCGCCCCGCAGACCTGGAGGGGTGCCCGGGTCGGCAAGCGCTGCGGTCAGGTCGACCAGCCGGAGGGCCGGTGCCAGGTCGGTCCAGGTTGGCAGTGCCTCCATCCGGGTCACCGTCCAGCGCCCCGGGGCGGTCTCGGTGAAGGTCGCCCGGGCCATCACACCCTCGCGGTTGTCGTCGATCGGCTCCTCGTGCCGGGCCAGTTCGTTGCCCATGCCGAAGACCACCCACTTGTCGCCGAAGCGCTGGAACGGCTGCACCGCGTGGGCGTGATGGCCCAGGATGAGGTCCACGTCGGGCGAGGAGATCAACTGCTGGGCCCAGGCCCGCTGGTCGGCGTCCGGCAGGTGCTGGTACTCCGTACCCCAGTGCAGGCTGAGCACGACGATGTCGGCACCGGCGGCGCGCGCCTTGTGGGCGGCGGCGCGGATCTCGGGCGGATCGATCAGGTTGGCCAGCCACGGCTTGCCCGGGGGGCGGCTCAGCCCGTTGAAGTTCAGGCTGTACGCCAGGTGGGCGACGCGGACGTCGCCGACCTGGTAGATCCGGGGCCGGGCCGCTTCGGCGGCGCTGCGGGCGCTGCCGGTGTGCCCCAGCCCGGCGGCGTCGAGTGCGCGGATTGTCCGGGCCACCCCGTCGGCGCCCTGGTCGAGGGTGTGGTTGGAGGCGGTCGAGCAGCCGTCGAATCCGGTGGCGCGCAGCCCGTCGAGCACCTGCGGGGGCGCGTTGAACGACGGATAGCCGGCGAACGGGCCGGCGGGATCGGCCAGTGGCGTCTCGAGGTGGCACAGCGCCAGGTCGGCGCCGCGGACCGCCGGGGCGACCCCGGCGAACATCGGGGCGAAGTCCATGCCGCCTGCACGGGCACCGTCCCGGCGCGCCTGGTCGGTCACCGCTGGATGGATCAGAACGTCACCCGCGGCGACGAGTCGCACGGTCCGCCGGTTGGCCGGATCCCGGGTGGGCCCGGTGGACGGCCCGGGGGCGACGGTCTGCGGGGGAGCGTGCGACGCGGTGGCGCCGGCCGGCGAGGGGCTGCCCGCGTCCATCGTCCGGATGCCGACCGCGACCACGGCGAGCAGCAGCGTGCCCGCCGCAGCGCCGACGAGCGCACGGCGGCGCGAAACAGGGGCTGCGAACATCCCCTCACGTTAGGCAGTCCACACCAGAGCCCCGCCACCGATTTGGACATTTAACCCATTAGGGGTGGCGTGCTGGCTGTCACTTCTCGGCAGGACTGGCGGTGGCCTTCTTCGGGGCCGCCTTCTTCGGGGCCGCCTTCTTCGCCGTCGCCTTGGCGGTCGTTGTCTTCTTCGCGGCCGTGGACTTGCTGGCGGCGGCCGTCTTCTTGGTCGCCGTGGCCTTCTTCGCCGGTGCCTTCTTGGCCGCCGCCTTCTTGCGCGGCGCCGGGCCCTTGGCCCGCTTCTCGGCGAGCATCTCGGAGGCTTCCTCCAGGGTCAGCGCCTCCGGAGTCTGTCCGCGCCGCAGCGACGCGTTGAACTCCCCGTCGGTGACGTACGGGCCGAAGCGGCCGTCCTTGATCACCAGTGGCTTCTCGGTCAGCGGGTCGACGCCCATCTCCCGCAGTGGCGGCGCTGCGGCCCGCCGGCCCCGGGTCTTCGGAGCGGCCAGCAGGGCCAGCGCCTCGTCCAGGCTGACCGTGAACATCTGCTCTTCGGACTCCAGCGAGCGGAACTCCTCGCCGCGCTTCACGTACGGGCCATAGCGACCGTTGTTGGCGAACACCTCGACCCCGTCGGGCGCGACGCCCACCAGCCGGGGCAGGCTGAGCAGCCGCAGCGCCTCCTCCAGGGAGAGCGAGTCCGGTGTCTGCGAGCGCAGCAGCGACGACTTCCGCTCGCCGCTGGACACGTACGGGCCGAAGCGGCCGGACTTGAGCACGATCGGCTCGCCGGTGGCGGGGTCGTCGCCGAGCTTGCGCTCGCCGCTGCCGCCGAGGAACAGCTCGTGCACCTTCTCCGGGGTCAGCTCGTCCGGGGCCAGGCCCTCGGGGATCGGCGCCCGGTCACCCTGGGTGCCGCCCTCCTCACCCTCGGCAGCCGGTGCCGGCTGCTCGCCGCCGGGCAGCTCCCGTTGCAGGTACGGCCCGTACCGGCCGACCCGCACGACGACCTCGCGCCCGTCGTCGTCGGTGAAGAGCGGGATGGAGTTGACGCTGCGGGCGTCGATTTCGCTGACGTTTTCGGTGACCAGCTTCTTGAGGCCGCCGGAACGGGCGATGTCCTGGTCACCGGCACCGTTGGAGCTGCCGAAATAGAACGCGGTGAGGAAGTCGACCGCGGCGTGGTCACCGCCGGCGATCTCGTCCAGCTCGTTCTCCATGGTGGCGGTGAAGTCGTAGTCGATCAGGCGGGGGTAGTGCCGTTCCATCAGCCCGATCACCGCGAAGGCCAGGAACGTGGGGATCATCGCCTGGCCGCGCTTGGTGACGTACCCCCGGTCCTGGATCGTCTGCATGATCGACGCGTAGGTGGACGGGCGGCCGATGCCCAGCTCTTCCAGGGCCTTGACCAGCGACGCCTCGGTGTAGCGCGACGGCGGCTGGGTGTGGTGGCCCTGCGCGGCCAACTCGTCGGCGGTCAGCGGCTGGTCCTTGACCAGGGTGGGCAGCCGGCGCTCGGCGTCCTCGGCCTCGGCGTTCTCGTCGTCGCTGGACTCGACGTAGGCGCGCAGGAAGCCCGGGTCGGTGATGGTCTTGCCGGTCGCGCCGAAGTCGGCCTCCTCCTGGGAGGTGGAGACCGCGCGGATGCGCACCGACACGCTGGAACCGACGGCGTCTGTCATCTGCGAGGCGATGGTCCGCCGCCAGATCAGCTCGTAGAGCTTGAACTCCTCGGCGGACAGCTCCTTGGCCACCTCGCCCGGGGTACGGAAGTTGTCCCCCGCCGGGCGGATCGCCTCGTGCGCCTCCTGCGCGTTCTTCACCTTGCCGGTGTAGCGGCGCGGCTCCGGCGGAACGCTGCGCTCGCCGTACAGCTCGACGATCTGCCGGCGGGCCGCCGAGATGGCGGTCTCCGACAGGTTCACCGAGTCGGTACGCATATAGGTGATGTAGCCGTTCTCGTAGAGCCGCTGCGCGGTACGCATCGTCTGCTGCGAGGACAGGCGCAGCTTGCGGGCCGCCTCCTGCTGGAGCGTGGAGGTGATGAACGGCGCGTACGGGCGGCGGCGGTAGGGCTTCTCCTCGACGCGGGTGACGGTGAACGGCCGGCCCTCCAGGCGGGCCGCGAGCCCTCGGGCACCGCCCTCGTCCAGGTGGACGACGCCCGCGCCGGCCCGGACCCGACCCGTGGTCGGCTCGAAGTCCTTGCCGGTGGCGATCCGGTCGCCGTTCAACGCGATCAGGGTGGCGTTGAAGGCGCGCGGCCCCTCACCGGCGTTCGCCACGGCGAGGGTGGCCAGGATGTCCCAGTACTCGGCGGTGCGGAAGGCCATCCGCTGCCGCTCCCGCTCGACCACGATGCGGGTCGCCACGGACTGCACCCGGCCGGCCGAGAGCTTCGGCATGACCTTCTTCCACAGCACCGGGGAGACCTCGTAGCCGTAGAGCCGGTCGAGGATCCGCCGGGCCTCCTGGGCATCGACCAGGTCGCGGTCGATCTCCCGGGGGTTGGCCACCGCCGCCTGGATCGCCGGCTTGGTGATCTCGTGGAAGACCATCCGCTTGACCGGCACCTTGGGCTTGAGCGTCTCCACCAGGTGCCAGGCGATCGCCTCGCCCTCGCGGTCCTCATCCGTGGCCAGGAAGATCTCGTCGACCTCCTTGGCGAGCTTCACCAGCTTGCTGATCTGCTGCCGGCGGTCGGCGGAGACGACGTAGAGGGCGTGGAAGCCGTTGTCCACGTCCACCCCGAGGCGGGCCCAGGACTCGCCCTTGTACTTCGCCGGCACGTCGGCGGCGTTGCGCGGCAGGTCGCGGACGTGACCGAAGCTGGCCTCCACGACGTACCCCGGGCCGAGGTAGCCCGAGATCGTCTTGGCCTTCGCCGGTGACTCGACGATGACCAGACGGGTGGTTCCAGCTTTGCTCGGCACGTCTCTGTCGACCTCACTCCTGCTCGTGGCCTGCCGGCGCCTACGACAGCGACCGCTCTCGACCCCGCCGCGGCACCGGCGGTCCGGATGTCCAACGTAACGCGCCGTCCGCGTTTCGGGTTTCGCGGGCGGCAATCCGCTGCGGCGCGGCGGTCAACTCCCGCCCCGCCGTGCTCGGCACTGCCGGACGGCGCCACCGTACACCGTGAGTAGGGCTCGAAGCGGGTCACTGTGACGATGGCGGACCCCAACCGGCCCATTCAAGCCCAGCTGTCCAACACCAGACACCGCACCCGCCCTCACCCCGCGCCACCCCCGCTCACATCGATCATGGGGTTGTGGTGGGCGTTTAGGCCCCGAAAGAGAAGTACGTCCACCACCACAACTCCAAGATCGACGCCGACGAGCGGCGGAACCACGGTCAGGGCCAGGCGTCCGTTGGCGCCGCCGGTGGCGGTGGGCCGACCAGCTCGGCGAGCCGCGCCAACCGGCGCCGGCCGGTGATCCGGTACGCCGGGCCGCCCTCGCCGGGGCCGAGCAACGTGCCGGCCAGGCCGGCGGCGGCGAGGGCGGCGCCGATCGCGTCCCACGACTCCTGGTCGCCCTCGCCGAGCCGCAGCAGGAAGCCGCTGGGCGGTTCCGGCGTCCCGGCGGCGGCGAGCCAGAGCCGCAGCCGCCGGCCGGTCAGGTGGAAGACGGCCGGCGGGCGCTTCGCCGGGCCGTGCAGCCAGGCGACCGCGAGCGGCTTCAACAGCCGGGTGTACGACGTCCGGACGGTGTGTCGCTCGTCCTCGGTCGGCTCCCAGCTCGCGGCCAGCCCGCGCAGCGCCAGTTCGGCGACGAGCACGTGCACCCGCCAGGCGGCGTCCACCCGCACCGCGAGCCGGGCGGTGCCGCCCATCCGGACCACCTCGCCCGGCCCGGCCAGCAGCCCGGCCAGATCGGCGACCGCCGGTTCGGCGGCATCCGCGCCGAAGAAGACCAGTTGCCGCCCCGCGTCGTCGGCGTGCGGCGGCCCGGGACGACTCGACTCCGATCGGGCCGGGCCGCCGCGTCGCCGGCTGGCACCCGACGTCGCCGGGCCGGTGTCCGGCGGATCGGGCTCGGGTGCGGGGAACAGCGCCGGCAGCGGCTGCGCCGCCGGAGAGTCACCGAGCCCGTTCAGCGACACTCCGGCACCTCGTCGAAGGCCTGTTTCAACTCCTCGGAGTTGAGCTGGCTGGTGTCCAGAGCGCTGGCGTCGTACTCCTTGTTCAGCGTCTCGACGGCGGCCCGCACGCCGTCGTAGAAGGCGTCCGGCTCGCCGGTGCCCAACCCCTCGATGGTGTCCCGGGCCCGGCCGTAGGCGTCCCGCATCTTGCTCAGCGAGCTGCGGAACCCGGCGGAGACGGCCTCGCCGTTGTCGGTCTCCGGGACGCCGGCCTGCTCGACCTTGCGGCGCGCGGTCTCACTGGCCTGCTCCGCGCCACCGAAGAGCCGCACCAGGTTCTCCTTGGCCTGCGCCGGAGTGGTCTGCGCCGTCATCTGCTGATCGGTGCTGCTGGTCAACTTGCTGATCTCGGAGCGCCACGGCGTGAGCGCGCCGCAGACCGACGCCGCCCAGGCCCGCGGGCTGGGCCCACCACCGCAGCCGGAGAGGACGACGACGAGCGTGGCCAGGACCACCGTGAGCTTTCCGGCGGCAGACGCCCGGCACGTACGCATGCGTTGCAGCGTACGGCCTCCGGCCAGGCGTGGCACCGGTCCGGATGGCCGGGGTCCCCGCCCGACAGGTACGTCGAGCGGGGACTCCGGTGCCGGTGTCGCTCAGGCGTTGACCGTCTCCGGCCGGTGGTCGGCGCTGCCCGCGCCGGTGTTGCCACCGGCGTCGGAGTCGTCCATCGCGATGCCCTTGCGCTTGCTGAAGACCACCGACGCCACGATGATCAGCGTCGCGACCAGCGCGATGCCCACCCGCAGTGCCACGTTGCGGTCGTCACCGACGCTGTACGCCACCACGGCGGGCGCGATCAGCAGCGAGACCAGGTTCATCACCTTGATCAGCGGGTTGATCGCCGGGCCGGCGGTGTCCTTGAACGGGTCACCGACGGTGTCGCCGATGACCGTGGCGGCGTGCGCCTCGGAACCCTTGCCGCCGTACGCGCCGTCCTCGACCAGCTTCTTGGCGTTGTCCCACGCGCCACCGGAGTTGGCCAGGAAGACCGCCATCAGGGTGCCGGCCCCGATCGCGCCGGCGAGGTACGCCGCCAGCGCGCCGGGCCCGAGGCCGAAGCCGACCGCGATCGGCGCCAGGATGGCGAGCAGACCGGGGGTCATCAGCTCGCGCTGCGCGTCCCGGGTGCAGATGTCGACGACCTTGCCGTACTCCGGGCGCTGGGTGCGGTCCATGATGCCGGGCAGCTCACGGAACTGCCGGCGCACCTCCATCACCACGGCGCCGGCCGAGCGGGACACCGCGTTGATGGCCAGCCCGGAGAAGAGGAAGACGACCGCCGCACCGATGATCAGGCCGACCAGGTTGCGCGGGTTGGCCAGGTTAAGCGCGTTGAGGATCTCTGCCTCGACGTTGCTCACCTTCGCGTCCCCGTACGCGGCTTTCAGGGTGTCCGTGTACGAGCCGAACAGCGCGGTCGCCGCCAGCACCGCCGTGGCGATCGCGATGCCCTTGGTGATCGCCTTGGTGGTGTTGCCGACCGCGTCCAGCTCGGTGAGCGTCCGCGCGCCGTGCTCGTCGATGTCGCCGGACATCTCGGCGATGCCCTGGGCGTTGTCGGAGATCGGCCCGAAGGTGTCCATGGCGACGATGACGCCGACCGTGGTGAGCAGGCCGGTGCCGGCCAGCGCCACCGCGAACAGCGACAGCGTGATGGAGCTGCCGCCGAGCAGGAACGCCCCGAAGACGCCGGCGCCGATCAGCAGCGCCGAGTAGACCGCCGACTCCAGCCCGATGCTGATGCCGGCGAGGATCACCGTGGCGGCGCCGGTCTGCGAGCTCTTGCCGATGTCCTGCACCGGCCGGCGGTTGGTCTCGGTGAAGTACCCGGTCAGCGCCTGGATCGCCGCGGCCAGCACGATGCCGATCACGACCGCGCCGATGGCCACCAGTCGCGGGTTGCGGTCGACGTCGGTGAGGCCACCCTCCAGCTCGGCGAAGGTCGCCGGCAGGTACGCGTACGCGGCGATCGCCACCAGCACCGCGGAGATCACGGCGGAGATGTAGAAGGCCCGGTTGATCGCGGTGAGGCCGCTGCGGTCGGAGGCGCGCAGCCGGGTGATGAAGACGCCGACGATGGCGACCAGCACGCCGATGGTGGAGATGATCAGCGGGAAGACCAGACCGTCCTCGCCGAAGGCGGCGCGGCCGAGGATCAGCGCGGCGACAAGCGTCACCGCGTACGACTCGAAAAGGTCGGCGGCCATGCCGGCGCAGTCACCGACGTTGTCGCCCACGTTGTCGGCGATGGTGGCGGCGTTGCGCGGATCGTCCTCGGGGATGCCCTGCTCGACCTTGCCGACCAGGTCGGCGCCGACGTCGGCGGCCTTGGTGAAGATGCCGCCGCCGACCCGCATGAACATCGCCAGCAGCGCGGCGCCGAAGCCGAAGCCCTCCAGCACCGTGGGCGCGTCACCCCGGTAGACCAGGACGACGAGCGCGGCGCCGAAGAGGCCGAGGCCGACGGTGAGGAAGCCGACCACGCCGCCGGTCCGGAAGGCGATCTTCATGGCCGCCTCGCGGCCACCCTGTCGCTCCCGGGCGGCGGCGGCCACGCGCAGGTTGGCGCGGGTCGCCAGCCACATGCCGGCGCCGCCGATGGACGCGCTGAACACGGCGCCCACGACGAAGAAGAGCGAGCGGCCGAGCTTCACGGCCATCTCGCTGCCGTCGGTGTCGTGCACCGGCAGCAGGAAGAGCAGCACCACGGCGACGACGACGAAGATCGCCAAGGTGCGGAACTGGCGGAGCAGGTAGGCCGAGGCGCCCTCCTGGACCGCCCCCGAGATCTCCTGCATATTCGTGGTGCCCTTGCCGGCTGCCAGCACCGTCTTCGTCAGCGCGGCGGCGAAGACGAGCGCCACCAGCGCGATGACCGCGGCGATGACGACGTATGTGACATTGCTTCCGGTAAGGGAAAGCCCGCCGCCATCGGCGGCCAAGGTCTCGGACATCTGTGTCCTCCTGTTACCGAACACTCGCGTCGACGGGTGGAGACGCACCGGTCGACGCCTGGATGCGGACTCGCAAGCGCGCGCCAACCCACCCCAGCGGACCAGCGATGACCACCCATACCCGCTGGCTGCGGGTTGGATCACTTGCTGACAACCCGGGTACTGTAGCCCTCCACAGTGTTCGAGGTCACACCGAGGTGGCACCGTGTCTCGATGATCTTCGTCGCTGTGTTATGAAACGAAATCTGATATAGGACCCGATCCATGACGAGAAGGCCGCACCCCCGCCGGGGATGCGGCCTTCTTCAGCAGTTCTCGGCCTTCTTCAGCAGTTCTGGGCCTTCTTCAGCAGTTCTGGGCCTTCTTCAGCAGTGCTCGGCCTTCTTCCGCGCTTCCTCGGGTCAGCGGCCGACCGGCCACACCATCCGCACCTCGGTGCCGATGCCCTCGTCGACCGGGCGCACCTGCAGGTCCTCGACGAAGCCCGCGAGCAGGGCGAACCCGACGCCCGTGGTCAACGCCTCGTCGGTCAGTGACTCGTTGGCCAACTCGTCCGGCGGCAACGCCGCCAGCCCGATGCCGGCCTCGATCGGCGCACGGTCCACCACCCGCACCGCGTACGTGCCGCCGTCGGACATCTCCACCAGCACCGGATCGGCCAGGCCGTACTGCCGGTGCAGGGCGACCGCCCGGGTGCACGCCTCACCGATGGCCAGGCGCACCTCGTCCAGCAGATCCTCGCGGACACCGGCACGCCGGGCGACGGCGACGCCGACCAGTCGGGCGGTACGCACGTGCACCGGCGCCGGGGAGAAGGAGAGCCGGACCGTCGCCATCACGCGTTGGCGCCGGTCGGGCCCGCACCGACCGCTGCCTCGACCGTGGGGTGCAACGGGAACACCTGGTCCAGCGCCGTGATCCGGAAGATCTTGAGCAGCGGCTCCTTGTCACAGACCAGGGCGAACGAGCCGCCGGCCGTCCGCAGCCGCTTGTGCGCGCCCACCAGCACGCCCAGCCCGGTGGAGTCGAGGAAGTCCACCCGCCCGAGGTCCACGACCACGTGCCGGGCGCCACCGTCGATCAGCTCGAGGAGTCGTTCGCGGAGCCGGGGCGCGGTGTAGACGTCCACCTCACCGCCGACCTCGAGCACCGTGTGCTCGCCCACGGTGCGCGTCGCCAACGACAGCTCCATCGGTCCTCCTCGCCAGAGCCGTAAACTCTCCTGGGCATCTAACCACTACCGCCGGGGCACCCTGCGGTCACCGGCGGAGGCTTCCCCTTACCCCCGGCCCCGGCTTTTCATCTCCGAACACCAGTGCGAGAGTGCAGGACGTGACCTCCAACGACTTCATTTCGGCGCGTCCTACGCCGCGCCGTGACCTGGAGTCGTCCGCCGCGCCCACCGTATCCGCAGGTCACGACCCCGGACCAGCGCCGGTCGACCTGCTGCGCCGGCTGCGCGCCCGGGGTGCCGGCGACCCGGTCACCCACGTCGAGCGGGTGCCGGCCCGGGTCGGGGTGCCCGCCCCCTGGCCGGCGTGGGCGCCGCCGGAGCTGCGGGCGGCGTTCGCCCGTCGCGGCGTGGTCGCGCCCTGGCAGCACCAGGCCGAGGCGGCCACCCTGGCGTACGACGGCGGCCACGTGATCGTCGCCACCGGCACCGCGTCCGGCAAGTCGCTGGCGTACCAGCTCCCGGCGCTGGCCACGTTGCTCGCCGACCCTCGGGCCACCGTGCTCTACCTGGCGCCGACCAAGGCCCTCGCCGCTGACCAGCTGCGGGCCGTCGCCGGCCTGGAACTGGAGGGGGTACGCCCCGCCTGCTACGACGGGGACACGCCGCGTGCCGAACGGGAGTGGATCCGCCGGCACTCCCGGTTCGTGCTGACCAACCCCGACATGCTGCACCACGGCATCCTGCCCGGCCACGCCCAGTGGTCCGGCTTCCTGCGCCGCCTCGCGTACGTGGTGATCGACGAGTGCCACACCTACCGGGGTGTGTTCGGCTCGCACGTCGCGCACGTACTGCGTCGACTGCGCCGGCAGTGCGCCCGCTTCGGTGCCACCCCGGTGTTCGTGCTCGCCTCGGCGACCTCCGGCGACCCGGCGACCGCCGCCGGCCGACTGACCGGCCTGCCGGTGACGGCGGTCACCGAGGACGCCTCACCGCGCGGCGGGGTGACCTTCGCGCTCTGGGAGCCGCCGCTGCTCCCACCCGACTCGACCGCCCCTGCGGTGCCCGCGCAGGCGGCCGGCGACCACGACGCCACCACGGACCTCGTCCAGGTCCGCCGCTCGGCGCTGCGGGAGACCGCGGACCTGCTCGCCGACACGGTCGCCGAGGGGGTACGCACGCTCGCGTTCGTCCGGTCCCGCAAGGGCGCCGAGGTGGTGGCGGCCAACGCGCGCCGGGCACTGGACGACGCGGTCCCGGGGCTCGGTGGCCGGGTCGCCGCCTACCGGGGCGGCTACCTGCGCGAGGAGCGGCGCGAGCTGGAACGTGCCCTGCTGCACGGTGACCTGCTCGGTCTGGCCTCCACCAACGCGCTGGAGCTGGGCGTGGACCTGGTCGGTCTGGACGCGGTGCTGATCTGCGGCTATCCGGGCACCCGGGCGTCACTGTGGCAGCAGGCGGGCCGCGCCGGGCGGTCCGGCCAGGAGGCCCTCGCCGTGCTGGTGGCGCGGGACGACCCGCTGGACACCTACCTGGTGCACCACCCGGAGGCGATCTTCGGTGCGCCGGTCGAGGCGACGGTGCTCGACCCGGCCAACCCGTACGTGCTGGCGCCGCAGTTGGCCTGCGCGGCCGTCGAGGCGCCACTCACCCCGGCCGATCTGGCGCTCTTCGGCGACGGGGCGAAGGAGGCCATCGACCAGTTGGTCGAGGCGGGCGCGCTGCGGCAGCGGCCCACCGGCTGGTACTGGCGGCACCGCGAGCGCCCCGAGGTGGACCTGCGCGGCGAGGGCGGCGCCCCGGTCTGCGTGGTGGAGTCGGCCACCGGTCGACTGCTCGGCACGGTCGACGGCGGCTCGTCGCACTTCCTGCTCCACACCGGCGCGGTCTACCTGCACCAGGGCATCTCGTACGTGGTCGACGACCTCGACCTGGCCGACGGCTGCGCGCTGGTGCACGTCGAGGAGCCGGACTGGTCCACCCACGCCCGGGACGTCACGGACCTGTCCGTGGTGTCGGTGCGCTCCTACGTGGACGCCGGGCCGGTCGGGATGTTCCTCGGCGAGGTGGACGTGACCAGCCAGGTCGTGTCGTACCAGCGGCGCCGGATCGCCACCGGCGAGGTGATCGACACCCGGCCGCTCGACCTGCCCACCCGGGAGCTGCGCACGGTGGCGGTCTGGTTCACGCTGTCACCGCGGTCGCTGGCCTCCGCAGGGGTCCAGCAGGCCGACGTGCCGGGTGCGCTGCACGCCGCCGAACACGCCGCGATCGGCCTGCTTCCGCTGATGGCGACGTGCGACCGGTGGGACATCGGCGGGCTCTCCACCGCCCTGCACCCGGACACCGAGGCGCCGACGGTCTTCGTCTACGACGGGCACCCGGGCGGCGCCGGCTTCGCCGAGCGGGCCTACGGGACGGCGTCAGCGTGGCTGCGCGCCACGCGGGACGCCATCGCGGAGTGCGGCTGCGAGACCGGCTGCCCGTCCTGCGTGCAGTCGCCGAAATGCGGCAACGGCAACAATCCGCTCTCCAAGCCGGACGCGATCCGGGTGCTCGACGTGGTGCTGGAGAATCTGCCCGCCTGAGGCACCTTGCATGAATCCCGATGGCACTGGGCACAATGACATGGGAGCGCTTCCATCGATGCTTGTGTTCCAGTTAGCCCCCGCGCCCGAGGAGAAGCCGTGGCCGACACGATCGCTGAGACCGTCGACCTGCTCTACACCATCGACCAGGACCACCTCACCCTCGACCAGCAGATCGCACTCGGGGCGGCGCTGGCCGCCCTGGCTCAGGCGGAACGACTGGAGCAGATCAACGAACGGCTGCGCAGCATCCACCAGGTGCTCAACACCTGGTCGTTGCGCGCGACCGTGGACGGCCGCTGACCTTCGCGGGGCCGGTCCCGCGGGGCGGACCGGTCGGGGGTGGGAGCGCCAGGGCCACGGGCCGGCGGTGGTTGCCCGGCTGTGCGAGACTCCGGCGCACCATCCCCCTGAGGAGAACACATGCAGCTCGACAACTTGCAGACCCTGCAGCAGTTCCACATCCGCCAGCGGCTGCGGATGATGGTCAACCAGTACGAGGTCCGGGCGGTCGCGCCGGACGGCACCGAGGGCGAGTTGCTGGCGTTCGCGCAGCAGAAGCGGCTCGCCTTCAAGGAGCAGGTGACGATCTACACCGACGACTCCAAGCAGCAGCCCCTGCTCGGCTTCAAGGCCCGCCAGCGCATCGACCTCGGCGCGACGTACGACGTCACCGACGCGGCCGGCAACGCGATCGGCCTGTTCCGCAAGGACTTCGCCCAGTCGCTGCTCCGCTCCACCTGGCACGTCGAGCAGGCCGGCCTGCCGCAGGTGACGGGTCAGGAGCGCAGCCTGCCGGTGGCACTGCTGCGCCGGTTCGTCGACTCGCTGTCCTGGCTGCCGTACCACTTCGACTTCACCGCCGGTGGCCAGCCGATCTTCTCCGTGGTGAAGAAGTGGGGCCTGCGCGACAAGTACGTCGTCGAGGTGCAGAACCCGCAGATCGACCGTCGTCTCGTCATCGCGATGGCCGTCGCCCTCGACGCGCTCCAGTCCCGCTGACGCACCCCGGCTCGCACCCAGCGACCCACCCCCTCGGCCGCTGGCCGGGACAGGGCCCGCAACCCTGTCCCGGCCAGCCGGCCGCGGTCGGATAGCCCCGGCGGTCGGATAGCCCGGCGGTCGGATCAGCCCGGCGGTCGGATCAGCCCGGCGGTCGGATCAGCCGGGCGCAACCTATCGGCGCGACCCGCGGCCCGAAGACACCGGCCAGCCCGGTGGTATCCAGCAGGGCCTTGTTCAGCCGCGCACTGGGCCGGCGCGGGCCGTCGACGCGGCGACCCGGGTCAGGCCCGGAAGGGGTGTGAACGCCACTTCGACGGTCACCAGCACGTCCAGCCCGTCGAGGAGACAGTCGATCAGTCGGCCAGCGTTGCGGTGGACGATGTCCGCGGCGGCCGCGCACGCCACCGCGTCGCCGTCGAGCGCCCGGGCAGCGCCGGCCAGCGCACCGAGATCAGCGGCCACCGCCGCCCGCTGAGCCGCCATCCCCGCTGCGGCGACGGCCGCGCCGAACGTCCCGACCAGCACGAAGACCAGTCCCAACGCGAGCAGTAGCAGGGTGGCGCCACCTCGCTCCGCGTCCGGTCGACCGCCATCGTGTCGCTCATCGTTCGGGCCGTGCCCGCGCGACCGAGCGTCAGAATGCCGCATCACCAACTCCCCTCGCTGGCGCCTGGTTCCACGGCTGCGACCGCTGTCGCGACAACGGTGATCCGTGGTAGCCGGCCGCCCAGCGCGCGGACGGGCGCGCGGACCGTCGCCTGCACCCGGTCGCCGTCGACAGACACCGACACCTCTGCTCCCGGTGGCGCCGCGCGCTCCCCATCTGCGCTGTCGGCCCCCCGGGCGGCGGCCAACGCCACCTCCCGGGCCGTGTGCAGGCAACTCGCCTGGGTGCTGACGGCGTTGACCGCGGTCAGGCCGGCGAGCAGCAGCAGGAGGAGCGCCGGCAGGCCGGCCGCCAGCTCGGCGGTGAAGGAGCCCCGGTCGCCGCCGACGAGGTGGGCCGACCAGCTACCGTCGCACGCCCGCCCGGGGGTACCCGGTTCCCGACCATGGCCGACCTGCCGGCGCCCGATCACTTGAGCGCCCGGTCGATGACCGCGGTCAACGCCGACTGGACATTGCCGGAGGTGAGCACCTTCAACAGAATCCCGGCGAAGGCCACCGCGGCGAGCGTGCCCACGGCGTACTCGGCGGTGTTCATCCCGTCGTCGCCGCGGAGTCGGGCGATGAGTTTGCGCATGCGTCTTTCCTTTCTCGAAGGGTCAGAGCACGTCGCCGAGGACGGCGACGATCACCGGCACCAGGCCGGCGAGAATGAACGCGGGCAGGAAGCACAGCCCCAGCGGCAGCACGATGAGTACGCCAGCCCGGCGGGCCGACGCCTCGGCGGCGGTGGCCCGGTCGGCCCGCAGGTCATCAGCGAGACGGGTCAGCGCACCGGCCAGCGCGGCGCCGCTGTTGGCCGAGCGGAATGCCGCCGCTGCCATCCGCTCGGCTCCCGGCACCCCGTCCAACGCCGACCACGCCTCGACCGGGCCACCGCCGAGGAGCAGGGTGCGGCCGACCCGGGCCAGTCGGCTGGCGAGCGGGCCGTCCAGCGCCTCGGCCACGGCCAGCACCGAGCGGTCCACCGGCGCACCCGCCCGCATCGCCGCCGCCAGCAGGTCAGCGGCGAGCGGCAGGTCGGCGGCTTCCCGGAGTCGCCGGCCGCGCGCCGCCGGGGACTCGATCCGCCGCAGCAGCACGTCCAGCAGGACCGCGGTCGGAACCGCACCGAGCAGCCCGAACCAGCCCCCGACGACCACCGCCACGGCGAGCCCGGCCATCCCTGCCGCGAGCCGGATCGCGTCCGGTCTCCGCCGACTCTCCACACCGCCGCTACCCGAGCCGCCCTGAGCCAGCGAACCGCCCTGAGCCAGCGAACCGTCCCGAGCCAGCGAGCCGCGCCGACCCGCCGAGCCGGCTGGGCGCTCCGAACCGCCCGGGGCGGCCTGGCGCTCCAGGCCGTCGGGGCGCACGGAACCGTTCCGACCCGGCCATCCGTCCCGCCCCGGCCAGCCGCCCTGGGTCACCCGCCGGGGTGGGCGAGCCGGGCCGCGCTGGCGCAGCCGCAGCGGCACCACGAGAAGGGCTGCGACCACCAGGCCGGCGACCACGAGCAGCACCGGGGACATCAGGCGGCCCGCCCCGACGCCGCGCCCAACCGCTCGGCCCAGAACAGGCCGACAATCTGTAGGGCGACCGCGAGGACCGCGCAGACCCCACCGACCGTGCTGTGCAGGAGCACTGCCAAGGGATCGACCCCGATCCCGTAGCCGAGCGCGATCCCGCCGAGCGGCAGGGCCGCCAGCAACCAGGCCGTGGCACGGGCACCCGCCGCCTGTGCCGCTGCGGCGGCCAGGCCCCGGTCGGTCGCCCGGGCGTCCGCCTCGATCCGCTCGACCAGTTCGGCCAGTGGTGCGCCGGTCCGGTCCGCCAGCCGCACGGCGGCCGAGGTCAGCTCGCTAAGCCGGTCGACTCGGCCCGACCCCTGAACGGCGGCAATCTCCAGGGTTGGCGGGACGGGCAGGCCCGCCCGGAGGTCGGCGGCCAGACCGCAGAGCAGGTCCAGGCCGCGCCGCCGATCCAGCTCGGCGTGCCGGCTCGCCCTCCAGCGGAGCAGAGCGCGCACGGCCAGCGTGCCGTAGCCGGCCACCGCGACCGCGGCCACCGGCCCGGCGGATACGGCACCGACACCCGCCCCCACCAGGCCAACCAGCAGCAGCACACGCCTCGGCGACCGACGCACGCGTACCGGATGGGCCGCGTACGACCCACCGGCCTTTTCGTCCGCCGGGTCAGTGAGGCGGTGGTCCGCCGGGTCGACCCGGCTGTGGCCCGGATGCTCGACGGCCACCAGGGTCTCGGTCTCCGGCCGGGCAGTGGCAGCCGGGCGGCGAGGATCCCGACGGATCGGCGGACGTGCCGGGCCTGCCGGTCGCGTGGATCCCCCCGGGCCGCCGGTCGCCCTCGGGCGGCTCGGGCTGTCGTCAAGGTCCCGAGTGGACCAGGCGACAACCGCCCGCCCGCTGCTGAACGCCGACGTGCCCGGCGGGTACGAGAGGGCACCCGGGTGGGCCGAGGCCGACACGCCGCCGAGCTCATCGGTCGGCCCGCCCTGGCCACGAGCGAGGCCCCTGATCCATTCCACCAGGGCGTCGTCCGACTCAGCGCCGGTGGTGCCACGGCCCGGTGCCAGCACCCGGCGGCGGCGTGCCCGGACGCTCTGCACAGGCCAGGCCACCAGAGCCGCGGCGGCCAGCAGCAGCGCCACCACCAGCGCAGTCCCGCCGGTCATGCCGGGCCTGCCGATCCAGGCCACGGCTCGCTGAGGATCGGGGGCACCGCCACGCCCCGGTCTCGCAGCAGCGTGCCGAAGGTACGCGCGGCCAGCCCCAACCCACGTCCACGTACCCAGGCGGGCACCACGGTGGCCAGTCGCTCGGGCCCCTCGGGAAGCAGCAGACAGATCGACTCGAGGACACGACCCTGGTCTCCTCGGCGTACCTGGAGCAGCACCTGGAGCGCGGCGACCACCTGGGCATGCAGCGCGGCGCGGGGCAGCCCGCCCAGCATGCCGAGCGCCTCCAGCCGGGCCGGCACGTCGGACGGGGTGTTGGCGTGCAGCGTGCCGGCGCCACCGTCGTGGCCGGTGTTCAGCGCGGCCAGCAGGTCGACCACCTCCGCGCCCCGGCACTCCCCGACCACCAGCCGGTCCGGGCGCATCCGCAACGCCTGCCGGACCAGGTCACCGAGGCTGACGACGCCCGTCCCCTCGACGTTGGCGGTACGGGCCTGGAGCCCGACCACGTGCGGGTGCCCCGGTTGCAACTCGGCCGCGTCCTCCACCAGGACGATCCGCTCGGTGGCGGGCACCAACCCGAGCAACGTGTTGAGCAGTGTGGTCTTGCCCGAGCCCGTGCCGCCGGTGACCAGGTACGCCAGCCGGGCCGCGACGACGGCGGCGAGCAGTGGCGCCACCGGCCGCGGCACCGTCCCCTGGCGCACCAGTTCGTCGAGGGTGAACGGGCGGTGCCGGAACGTCCGCAGGGACAGATAGGGCCCCTCGGTCGCCACCGGCGGCAGCACGGCGTGCAGTCGGGTGCCGTCGGGAAGCCGGGCGTCCGCGTACGGGGAGCCGTCGTCGAGCCGCCGCCCGGCGCTGGCGATCAGTCGCTGCGCCAGCCGGCGGACGTCCTCGACCGAGCCCACCGGGACCGCCACCTGGTGCAGCCCCGCGCCCCGGTCGACCCAGACGCGGACACCGTTGACCAGGACGTCGGTCACCTCCGGATCGGCCAGCAGCGGGGCCAATGGCCCGGCGCCGACGAGGTCGTCGTGCACCCGGTCGGCGATCCGCAGTACGGCGTTGTCGCCCAACACCGCCGCGGTGGGCTCGGCGCGTACAGCGGACACGATCGCGGCGGGTGTGACCGGGTCGGTGGCGGCGGCGATCCGCTGCCGCACCCTGGCCGCGAAGGTGTCGTCCTCCGGCCGGCCGCTCATGCCGCACCCGTCGCGGGGACGCCGGTGAGGTCCGCGACGATCCGCCGGCAGAGAGCGGCGAGCGGGCCCTTGCCGGCCGCCGCCGGCGCCTCGCCGCGTTCGAGGCCCCGGCAGAGCCCGGGTTCGGGGCGCAGCGTGCCCGCGAGAGGAAGCCCGAGTGCCCGTGCCACCTCGGTGGCGCGCAGGCGGCCCGGGGCGGGCCCGCGCACCACCACCGAGAGCGCGGCGCAGTGTGGGGCGGCCGCAGCCACCACCCGGGCGGCTGCCGCGGTGGCACGCAGCTCCGCCGGCACGACGACGAACGCCTGGTCGGCTGCCTGCAACGCGACCACGGCGGCGTCGTCCAACTGTCGGGGCAGGTCGATCACCACGAAGTCCCGGCCACGGTGCGCGGCGTCGACGGTCGCCGCCATCGCGGCGGCGGGCAGTGCCAGCATCTCGCCGCGATCCCAGGAGAGCACCACCAGGTCGCCCCGGCTCGGCAGGGCGTGGACCAGCGCCGGCGCGTCCACCCGCCCGTCCGCGTCGGTGAGCGACGGCCAGCGCAGCCCTTCCAGCTGCTCCCAGCCCAGGACGAGATCGAGGCCGCCACCGAGCGGGTCGGCGTCGATGAGCAGGGTGCGCAGTCGGGCTCGCGCCGCGGTCACGGCGAGCCCGCCCGCGAGCACGCTCGCGCCGGCACCGCCCCGGCCGCCGAACAGCGCGACGACCTGGGCACCCGGGCCGGCCGGCTGATCGGGACCCTGCTCGGCCAGGCGATCCACCAGCCAGGGCTCGGCGGCGGGCAGTGCGGCGACGTGCTCGGCGCCGATCAGCTCGGCGATCTGCCAGCCGGGGTCGAGTTGGCTGGCCCAGCCGACCAGCACCAGCCGCGGCCGCTTCGGCAGTCGGGCGCGCAGGCACGCCTGCGCCTGGTCGGCGCCGAGCAGCACCAGCGGCGCGGGACCCCAGCGGGTGCGGGCCGCGGCCGGGTCGGCGGCGAGCTCCACCTCGGTGCCGCCGGCGGCGGCGAGCCGGAGCAGGTCGTCGAGCAGGTCGCCGTCGCCTGTGACGACCAGCGGGAGCCGTCGGATCGGCGGAACGGAGGTACGGGGTGCCATCGCGGCCTCCAGCGGTCGGGATCGGATGCACCGCCGACCCTGCTCGCGATCGGCCCCGGGCACCGGCCCGAGCACGCCACCTGTGGACAACTTTGGGTGCTGTGGACAACGCCCGGGGAGAGAGTTGATCTGCTAGGCGCGCGGGCCGAGGTCACTGTTGCGCCAGCAGGATCGGCCCATCGCGCGCGCGAACTGACGCGCACCGGTAAACCAGCGGACGTGTCGCGGTGTCCTGCTTGATGACGAGACCGGAGGTCAGATGCGAGATTCGCGGGGCGCGGAGTTCGACGAGTTCGTCCGTACACGCTCGGGTGCGCTGTTGCGTGTCGCCTACCTGCTGACGGGCGATCGGCATGCCGCAGAGGATCTGCTGCAGGAGGTTCTGGAGCAGATGTACGTGCGCTGGCGTCGCGTGCAGGCCAGTCCGGAGGCCTACGCACGACGTGCACTGATCAACCGATCGATCAACCGGTGGCGAAGACGTAGGCGGCGACCCGAGCAGACCTTGGACGACCACGACGTTGTCACGCGGGACCACGCGGACGACATCGCGCTTCGCCGGGCGGTCGTCGCGGCACTGCGCGACCTACCGGCTCGGCAACGCGCGGCCGTCGTGCTCCGATACCTGGAAGATCTCCCAACCGCCGACGTTGCCGCAGCTCTGGGCTGTTCCGAGGGAACAGTGAAGAGCCATACCTCGCGCGGATTGGCTCGCCTGCGGACGGCGCTTGCCGGGCCAGGTCTCGTCATGTCCACCATCGAAAGGGAGAGTTCGCGGTGAACATGAGTGACAACGACGTGCGGGAGGTCCTGCACCGGGCAACCAGCCACCTCAGTGGTCGACCCGACCTGTTGGAAAATGTGCGCCGTGGCGGCCGGCGGCGAGTCCGGCGCTTCCGGGTCGCGCTGACTGCCGTCTGCGCCGCCGTCGTGGCTGTCCCCCTGGGGGGTGCGCTCACGGTCCCGGTCTGGCGCGACACGCCCGAGGTGACCTCGCCGATGTTCAACGAACCGACCAAGGGCGACCTGGCTGGTGACGACGCGTACCTGCGTCAGGTCCGTGCGGCATGGCGGCGGCAACTGGAACGCTCGGGCGATACGCAGATGCCGGGTGACCCACACGTCGTGTGGGCGGGAAGGACGCCGGCCGGCCCTGCTGCCTACGTCGCTTACGCCAGCACGACCGATCGGAACGAGGGCGCGGGGGACAACCACATCGGATGGGCGGCGTTCGTCGAGCCAACCGGGGGTGGTCCACAGGTCAGGGCGATCGAAGCCCTCACCGACGACCCACGGCAGCGTAGTACGCAGGCCGCATTGCTCGGGGCGGAGCGCGACGTGCTCCTCGTCCTCGACAGCGGGCAGCCGATGGAGTTCTCGCCCGAACTGCGGTACACGCCGGACGGCAGGATCAGCCGCACCTACCAGCCGGTGAAATTCGAGGACGGCGCGGCGATCCTGCGGATACCCCCGCAGAAGACGAAAGTCACCGTCGCTCTCTCCTTCACGCCCGTGAGCGAACGGAACACCGTGCAGATCCTCGGTGCCGCAGACGTCCTCTTTTCCAATGAAAGCGGTCGCCGGGACGTACAGCGAATCAAACGAACCCTGCCGGGTGCCGAACAGGTGTGGGGCGGCGACCCCAGTGATCCCCGATACGAAGGCGACCGGTCCGTTTACGAGGTCAGCGCCGGGCCCGAAGCTCTCGCCGCATGGGACGATGTTGCCGGCCTCCATGCCCCGGGAGACGCCCCTGAGCTGTACGTCTACGGGGCGACGGCCGACGGTCGACGGTTACTCCTGCAGAGCATCCAGTACGACAGCGACCCCGCTCGCGTCATTGCGCTGCTCGCACGCGGTGATGCTCCTCTCGAAGCCGTGGCCAGCGCGTTCGCCGACTGGACGGCGCCGTTGCCGGTCCGGCTGCGCCTGCCGGACGACCAGGGCATCCTCGTTGCCGCCGAGGGCTCAGCGCTGAGTTATCGGAGCGACGCCGGCCAGTGGCACGACGCCGGCCGTGACGCGGCGCTGCTGCCGCCCACCGCCACCGAGGTACGCGTAACCGCCACCGGCGGCACCGTAAGCACGGTGTCTCTCACGTCCTGACTTGCGAGATGCGGACACACGTCGGGGGGGGGGGCGGCGGGGGGGGGCCCGACAGGGGGGGTGGGGGGGTGCGGGGGGGGGCGGGGT
>NZ_JBEXHY010000077.1:0-26679 GCF_040608295.1 Micromonospora sp. NPDC005197
ACAAAATATAAAACAAAAACCCGAAAACCGATTGGGGTTTTTTTGTCCGTGCAGCACCGACGTGCCACCTCCCTCCCGGGCGCCCACCCGACGGCGGGTCGGGTCGCCGACTGGATCCGCCACGAGTTGGCCCACCACGCGGCTCTGCACCCCGTCGCCGCGCCGGCCGGCCCGGCCTGATGCGAGCGTTCGCCCGGCTGGTGGCCCGGGCCGACGGCCGGGGCGGCACGGTCCTGACCGAGCTGCACGGCGAGACGCCGCTGCTGTTGCGGCAGACGCCGGGCGACGGTGGCGTCGCGACCGTGCACGTCGTGGGCGGGGCCGCCGGCCCGCTCGCCGGCGACGACCTCCGTCTGGAGATCGACGTGGGGCCGGGAGCGGCGGTACGGGTGCACAGCGTCGCCGCCTCGGTCGCCCTGCCCGGCCGGCCCGGCGCGGTGTCGCGGATGGCGGTGCGGGCGGTGGTGCACGACGGCGCAGCGCTGCACTGGCTGCCCGAGCAACTCATCGCGGCGGCCGGCTGCGCCCACCTGGCCGAATCCCGGATCGAGCTGGCCGCCGGGGCGAGGCTGAGCTGGCGGGACGAGTTGATCTGCGGCCGGTACGGCGAGTCGCCCGGCGGTGCGGTCGTGCACACCCGGGTCGACTACGACGGCCGGCCGCTGCTGCGCCAGTCGTTGGCGGTGGGACCGCAGGCGCCCGGCTGGGCCGGCCCCGCCGTGCTCGGCGGGGCGCCGGCCACCGGCTCGTTGCTGCTGGTGGACCCGTCGCGGCCCGTCGAGCCGGCGACGGTCGACGGGACCGTCGCCCGACTGCCGCTGGCCGGGGGCCCGGCGACACTGTGGACCGCGACCGCCCCCGACGCGCACACCCTGCGCGCCCACCTCAGCGGGTAGGTGGACCCCTGTTGTTCGGCATCTCGGCCCATCAGGGGTGGGGAGCCTCCTATCCTCGAGGGGATGTGCCAACCGGAGCGACCGCCGTTCGGATGACGGCTCACAGGAGGCCGTGATGAGTGGGAAAGATCGCCCCGAGGGCATCAGCCCGACAGCCGTGGAGGGCGCGCCCGGGCTGTGGCGTGTCGATCTCCAGCGACACGATCTCAGCATCGAGGGCCGCGAGGTCATCCAGAGTCGGGTGGAATTCACGCCGGACTCACCGCCGTTCAAGCACTTCCATCCCGGCGAAGAGATCATCTGCGTACTCCAGGGATCGCTGGAGTACACCCTTGAGGGCCAGCCACCGGTGGTGTGCAACGTCGGTGACGCTCTCACCGTGCCGTACGGCGTCCATCACCAGGCACGCAACGTCGGCGACGGCGTCGCCGTCGAACTGGCCACGTACGTCGTCGAGAAGGGTAAGCCGCTTCTCACCAAGGTGGAGTGACCCGCCGAGATCGGGTCAGTGGCGCGGACCGGCTGCGTCGGCGTGGTCGCGGCGACGGGTCGGGTCGAGGCGGGCGATCAGGTCGTCGAGGTGGTCGATCAGGCCGGCGTCGGCCGGTACGCCCAGGTCGGCGAGGCTGGCCCGAATCCGCTCGTCGAGGCGGGCGTGTTCGCCGCGGCCCCGGGCCGTCAGGTAGGCCCGGATGCGTCGGCGGTCCAGGGGGTCGATCCGCCGGAAGACGAGGTTGCGGTCGACGAGCTGGTCGACCAGCTTGGTGAGGGTGCCCGGCGGGAGCGACGCCTCAACGGACACCTCGCTCATCGGGTGACCCTGACCGTCGGCGAGCAGGCAGAGCACCCGCCACGCCTCGGTGGTCAGCTCGTCGTCGGCCAGGACGGCGCCCAACCGGCGGGAGAGCAGCCGTTCGGCGCGGGTGAGCGAGCGCAGCAGGTCGGCTGGCGCCCCGGGCACGTCTGACATGGATCTCCCTGGTGCGGTGGCCCTGCCATGGTACCGAGTCGTCCCGGTCCGTGGTGAGCTCTGGTCTTCCGAGGTGGGCCGGGCAATCATGTGCTCATGTCCGCGCCGGCACCGCCGTGGCTCACCGTCGATCGGGCCGTGGTCAGCATTGCGCTGGTCTATCCGATGCGCGGGCCGGCGGGAATGTTCGGCCCGACCTGCGAACTCTGCGCCCAGCTCGCGGTCGAGGAGATCAACGCCTGTGGCGGGGTGCTGGGTTGCGAGGTGCGGCTGGTGCCGGTCGACGGCGGCGCCCCGCCGGCCGAGGTGGCCGCCGAGGTCGAGGCGCTGGTGTCGGTGGGCGCCGTGCAGGGCGTGACCGGTTGGCACATCTCCTCGGTGCGGCAGGCGCTGGCGCCCCGGGTCGCCCACCGGGTGCCGTACGTCTACACCGCCCTGTACGAGGGCGGTGAGCGTACCGAGGGGGTGTTCCTGACCAGCGAGACGCCGGACGCCCAGCTGTGGCCCGCGATGCGGCTGCTCGCCGGGGAACAGGGCGTACGCCGCTGGTTCGTGGTCGGCAACGACTACGTGTGGCCACGGCGCACCGCGCGGGCCGCCCAGCGGTACGCGGTGCGCGGCGGTGGGCGGGTGGTGGGGCAGGCGTTCCTGCCGTTGGAGACGCACGACTTCGACGACGTGCTGCGCCACATCGAGCGCAGCGAGGCCGACGCGGTGGTGATGCTGCTCGTCGGCGCCGACGCGGTGCGGTTCAACCGGGCGTTCGCCCGCGTCGGGATGGATCAGCGCTGCCTGCGACTGAGCACCCTCATGGACGAGAACATGCTGCTGGCCAGCGGCGTCGGCGCGACGCGGCGGCTCTACAGCACGGCAGGTTTCTTCGCCGGCCTGGTGACGCAGGAAAATCTCGACTTCCACGGTGAGTTCGCCCGCCGGTTCGGGGTGGAGGCGCCGCCGCTGGGCAGCCTGGGGGAGTCCTGCTACGAGGGCGTGATGCTGCTCGCCGCCCTGATCGGGCAGGCCCGCACCCTCGACGTGCGGGCGATCGAGACGGCCGCCGACACGGTGGCGTACCACGGGCCGCGCGGTCGGCTGCGGCTGCGACGGCGGCACGTGCGTCAGCGGATCTACCTCGCCGAGGCCGACGGTCTCGACTTCACGGTGCTCGCCCAGCTCTGACCGCCGCCTCCGGCCCTTGACAGCCCCACCCGGCTCGACCCTAGGATGCTTCCTGCGTGAAGTATCTGGCCGAGGGCCGGATGCCGCGAATGTGTGTCCACCGTTGGCGCAATCTGTTTGCCGACCATTGTGGTGGCCATTCTTCCTCGGAATTTCCCAAGGCCGGCGCCGTCTCCGACTGACGGTGTCGGCCATTGTGGTGTGCGCCTTCGAACGGGCGCGGGAAACAGTCAATTAAGGACTGGGAAACACTCACGCAATCAAGCCGGTCGACGCTTTGCGTGCCCGTACCCGATGCGATGACCCCAGGCGGCGTCCACCCGTCGACCTCGGCATCGCCCACTCAGCTCCACCGGACCGCACCGACCGTCCATTCGTCACGTGAGTGCACCGCAGGGAGAATAGATGTCACTTCTTTGGAGCCGCCGCATCCTGGCGGGCACCATGACCGTCGTCGCCGCGGCCGCGCTGAGCGCGTGCGGCAGCAAGACCAGTGACGAGGGCGGCGCGGCCGGCGTCACCGCCGATGTCTCCGGCGACACCGTCAAGGTGGGCCTGCTCAACTCGCTCTCCGGCACCATGGCGATCAGTGAGGTCACCGTCCGCGACTCCATCATGCTCGCCGTCGAGGAGATCAACGCGGCCGGCGGCGTGCTCGGCAAGAAGATCCAGCCGGTCGGGGAGGACGGCGCCTCGGACTGGCCGACCTTCGCGGAGAAGGCCGAGAAGCTCATCTCCGAGGACCGGGTCGCCGCCGTCTTCGGCTGCTGGACGTCGGCGAGCCGCAAGGCGGTCAAGCCGGTGTTCGAGAAGAACAAGGCGCTGCTGTTCTACCCGGTGCAGTACGAGGGGTTGGAACAGTCACCCTACATCTTCTACACCGGAGCGACGACCAACCAGCAGATCGTTCCCGGGCTCGACTACCTCAAGGCCGAGGGGGTGAAGTCGGTCTATCTGGTCGGCAGTGACTACGTGTTTCCCCGTACCGCCAACAAAATCATCAAGGCGTACGCGGCCGCCAACGGGATGACCGTGGCCGGTGAGGACTACGCGCCACTCGGGTCCACCGAATTCGGCACGATCGTCAACAAGGTCAAGTCGTCCGGCGCGGATGCCGTGTTCAACACCCTCAACGGCGACAGCAACGTGGCCTTCTTCAAGGAGTACAAGTCGGCCGGCCTGACCGCCGCGGCGATGCCTGTGGTGTCGGTGTCGATCGCCGAGGAGGAGGTCAAGGGCATCGGCACCCAGTACCTCCAGGGCCAGCTCACCGCCTGGAACTACTACCAGACCACGCCCGGCGCGGCGAATGAGAAGTTCGTGGCCGCGTACAAGGCGAAGTACGGCGCGGACAAGCCGACGAGCGACCCGATGGAGGCCGCGTACGTCAGCGTGTACCTGTGGAAGGCGATGGTCGAGAAGGCCGGCGCGTTCGACGTCGAGAAGGTCCGTACCGCCTCCGACGGGATCACCTTCGACGCGCCGGAGGGCCTGGTCACCGTCGACGGCAAGACCCAGCACATCGCCAAGACCGCCCGGATCGGCAAGATCGGCGCCGACGGTCTGATCACCGAGGTGTGGAACTCCGGCAAGCCGGTCGCGCCGGACCCGTACCTCAAGACCTACCCGTGGGCGAGCGGCCTGAGCTGACGACGCCGGCCCGGGCGGCGCGCGCCTCGCGGCCCGCCCGGGCCACCCGACGAGCAGTACGGAGTACCCACCGTGACAGTCCTCTTCGGTCAACTCTTCACCGGCATCAGCATCGGCGCGGTGCTGCTGCTCATCGCGCTCGGGCTGGCGCTGACCTTCGGCCAGATGAACGTCATCAACATGGCGCACGGCGAGTTCATCATGGCCGGCGCGTACACCACGTACGTCCTGCAGCAGAGCATCACCGGCGCCGGCCTGTCGCTGCTGGTCGCGCTGCCGGTGGCGTTCGCGGTCGCCGGCACGATGGGTGTGCTGCTGGAGATCCTGCTGATCCGCCGGCTCTACGCGCGCCCGCTGGACACCCTGCTGGTCACCTGGGGGGTGTCGCTGATGCTGCAACAGCTCGCCCGCGACGTCTTCGGCAGCCCGAACGTGCAGACCCGCGCGCCGGACCTGCTGACCGGCAACGTGGCGTTGCCCGGCGGGCTGACCATCGCCAACAACCGGCTGTTCATCCTGGCCCTGGCCCTGGCCGCCGTCGCGGCGCTCTCCCTGGCGCTGCGGCTCACCCCGCTCGGGCGCCGGATCCGCGCGGTGGTGCAGAACCGCGACCTCGCCGCGGTGTCCGGCATTCCCACCGCCCGCGTCGACCGGACGACGTTCTTCCTCGGCTCCGGCCTGGCGGGGCTCGCCGGGGTGGCGCTCACCCTGCTCGGCCCGATCGGCCCGACCATGGGCACCAACCTGATCATCGACGCCTTCCTGGTCGTCGTGGTCGGCGGGATCGGCCAACTCAAGGGCAGCGTGATCGTCGCCTTCGCCCTCGGCGTGCTCCAGGCCACCGGGGAGTACCTCACGACCCTCAGCGTCGCCAAGGTGATCGTGTTCGTGGCGATCGTCGCGTTCCTCCAGTGGCGGCCACAGGGCCTGTTCACCCTGCGGACCAGGAGCCTCGCATGACCGCCGTGACGCCCGCCCCACCGGACACCGCCGTGCGACCGGCACCCGCTGGCGCCGTACCGCCGAACCCGCCGGGGGGACGGTCGCGGCTGCGCGCGGCGGCGGGCTTCGCGTTCGGCGCGGCGCTGCTGTTCGCCGTGGCGCCGCTTGTGCTGTCGGACTTCCGGCTGGCCCTGCTCGCCAAGTACCTCTGCGTCGCCATGGTCGCGGTGGGCATCGGGATCGCCTGGGGCCGGGGCGGGATGCTCACCCTCGGCCAGGGCGTCTTCTTCGGCCTGGGCGGCTACGCGATGGCCATGCACCTCAAGCTCGCCGACGCGGGCCCGGGTGGGATGCCCGACTTCATGCAGCTGTACGGGCAGCTCGACGAACTGCCCCTGTGGTGGCGGCCGTTCGCCAGCCCGTGGTTCGCGCTGCCCGCCACGGTGCTGCTGCCGATGGCTGTCGCCTTCGGGCTCGGTTCGCTGGTGTTCCGCCGCCGCGTGCGGGGCGCGTACTTCGCCATCCTCAGCCAGGCCCTCGCGGCCGCCATGGTGATCCTCCTGATCGGGCAGCAGGGCACCACGGGCGGCACCAACGGGCTCACCGACATCGAGGGCTTCTTCGGCTACGACCTCGACGATCCGGTCAACCAGCGGATGGTCTACTTCATCATCGCCGGTGTCCTGCTGGCGTTGCTCGCGCTGGCCCGTCAGCTCATCCACAGCCGCTACGGCGAGCTGCTGGTGGCGGTCCGCGACGGCGAGGAGCGGGTCCGCTTCCTCGGCTACGACCCGGCGTCGGTCAAGCTGGTGGCGTACGTGGTCGCGGCCGGTATGGCGGGGCTGGCCGGGGCGCTGTTCGTGCCGGCGGTGGGCATCATCTCGCCCGCGCTGATCGGGATCGTCCCGTCGATCGAGTTCGTCATCGGGGTCGCGGTGGGTGGCCGGGCGACGCTGCTGGGCCCGGTGCTCGGCGCGGTGGCGGTGGCCTGGGCGCGTACCGCCCTGTCGGAGCGTTTCCCGGGCACCTGGACGTACCTGCAGGGGTTGCTCTTCGTGGTCGTGGTGGCGTTCCTTCCCGGCGGCCTGGCGTCGCTGTGGGCGCTGGCCCGCCGCCGCGACGGCGGCCCGGAGCCGAGCCGGCGCGGGTGGTCACCACTGGGTCGACGTCGCGTCGAGCGGACGGAGGTGCCGGCGGCATGAGCGAACGCACCGAGCGCAGCGAGGGCCGTGAGCGCATGCCCAGCCAGCGCGGCATGAGCGGCGAGCGGCTGGACGGCCTGTCCGTCCGTGACGTGCGGGTCAGCTTCGACGGCTTCACCGCCGTCGACGGCGTCTCGCTGGAGGTGCCGGCCGGCGACATCCGGTTCCTGATCGGCCCGAACGGCGCCGGCAAGACCACCCTCGTCGACGCGGTCACCGGCCTGGTGCGGGCCACCGGCTCGGTGCGGTTCGGCGACCAGGAGCTGCTCGGCCGCCCGGTGCACCGGATCAGCCGGCTGGGCATCGGGCGGACCTTCCAGACGTCGACGGTGTTCGAGGAGCTGTCGGTCGTGCAGAACCTCGACATCGCGGCCGGCGCCCGGCGGAGCTGGGTGACCCTGGCGCGGCGCCGGCGGGGGATCCCCGACGAGGTGGCCGCCGCGCTGGAGACCATCGGCCTGACCGGGCGGGCCGACCAGCTCGCCGGGACGCTCGCGCACGGCCAGAAGCAGTGGCTGGAGATCGGGATGCTGCTGGTGCAGGACGCGCGGCTGCTGCTGCTCGACGAGCCGGTCGCCGGGATGAGCCACGAGGAGCGCGACGCCACCGGCGCGCTGCTGGAGACGGTGAGCCGGGACCGCACGGTGGTGGTGATCGAGCACGACATGGACTTCCTGCGCCGGTTCGCGCGCAGCGTCACGGTGCTGCACGCGGGGAAGGTGCTCAGCGAGGGCACGGTGGCGCAGGTCCAGGCGGACCCGCGCGTGCAGGAGGTCTACCTTGGCCACCCGGTCGCCGCCGGGTCGGCCCCCAGCCCTCTGGAGGCATGATGCTGACCCTGCGCGGGGTGCACGCCGGATACGGGCGTTCAAGGGTGCTGCACGGGGTGGACCTGGCCGTCCCGCCCGACGGGGTGGCCGCGGTGCTCGGGCACAACGGCGCCGGCAAGAGCACCCTGCTGCGGGTCGCGGCGGGTCTGCTGCGACCCAGCGCCGGCACCGTCGAGCTGGACGGCGAGGACGTCACCCGTCTCGCGCCGCACGAGCGGGTGGAGCGCGGGATGGCGTACGTCCCGCAGGGCCAGCAGTGCTTTCCGCACCTGACCGCCGCGGAGAACCTGCGCCTGGTCGCCGACGGCCGGCGCGACGGCGCGGTGGCCACGGCGGAGGTGCTGGACCTGTTCCCGGCGCTGCGCCCGCTGCTGCGCCGACGGGCCGGGCTGCTCTCCGGCGGCCAGCGCCAGCAGTTGGCCATCGCCCGCGCGCTGATCACCCGGCCCCGGCTGCTGATGCTCGACGAGCCGACCGAGGGCATCCAGCCGTCGGTGGTCGCGGAGATCCAGGAGCGGATCGTCGAGCTGACCCGACAGCCCGGCTTCAGCGTGCTGCTCGTCGAGCAGCACCTGGGTTTCGCGCTGCGGGTGGCGAACCGCTACCACGTGCTGGAATCCGGTCGGGTCACCTCGGACGGCGACGGGGGAGTCACGGCGGAGCGGGACGTCCGGGCGGCCCTGGCGGTCTGACCGCACCCCTGCCGCCGGTCAGGTCGTCGGGGCGGGGCCGGTCGAGTCGCGGACGACCAGCAGGTGGCCGGTGGCGCGGCGGCGGGGACGCGCCGAGCGGGGCTTGAGGGCGAGGGTGAGCGCCGTGCGGCCCATCTCGGTCATCGGCAGCCGGATGGTGGTGAGGCTGGGCGCGAGGTCGGCGGCGACGGAGACGTCGTCGAAGCCGACGACGGAGATCCGCGCGGGCACCGGCACGCGGCGCGACCGCAGCGTCGAGAGGACGCCGATCGCCATGGCGTCGTTCAGCGCGACGATCGCCGTGGTCTCCGGGTGCTCGTTGAGGATCTGCTCGGTGGCGGCCCGTCCGCCGCCGCGGGTGAAGTCCCCGTGCACGACCGTCAGGTCGGCGGGGCGCAGCCCGCGCTGCCGCAGCGCGGACGTCACGCCGGCGAGCCGGTCGGCGACCGTGGTGAGGCCGGCGCTGCCGGCGGCGACCGCGATGCGGCGGTGGCCGAGGTCCATCAGGTGCGCGGCGAGCGCGCGGCCGCCGGCCTCGTTGTCCGGCAGGACGGCGTCGACGCCGAGCGCGTGCCGCCCGATGGCGGCGACCCGGCCGCCGTGGTCCTGGAACGCCGCCAGCTCGGCGCGGGCCTCGGCCTCGACTCGCGGGTCGTCGTACCCGGAGCCGCTGATCAGGATGATGCCGACCCGCTGGGCGATGAGGTGGCGCAGCTGTTGCAGCTCGTAGCCCGGGTCCCGGCCGGACTGGCAGATCTGCACCAGCAGCCCCTGCTCGGCGGCGAGCTGGATGACCCCGGCGGCGATCTCTGAGAAGTAGGGGTCGTCGACCTGGTGGACGATCAACCCGACGGTGGACCGGGCGCCCCCGGCCAGGGTGCGGGCGTACGGGTTGGCGACGTAGCCCAGCTCGTGGGCGACCCGCCGGATCCGGTCGGCCACCTCGGTGCTGACCCCCTCGCGGCCGGCGAGGGCCCGGGAGGCGGTCGCCAGTGAGACGCCCGCACGTTCGGCCACCTCCACGAGGCGCGGCCGCTGGCCAGCCCTGGGCATCCGCGACTCCCCGAGACATCCATGTCACCGGATCTATTGCCAGTGACGTTCGACGAAGCCTAGGGTACGTAAGCGCTTACGTAAGCGCTTACGTAGCGGGCACCGGCGTGCCGCGAAACGAGGTGAACGATGTCCAGAGCCCGAATCGTCGCCGTCTCGCTCCTGGTGGTCGGCGTGCTGACCGGCGTCGGCGGGCCGCCGGCCCAGGCGGACCGCAGCACCGCGCACGACGTCCACCCGGCTCTGCGAGCGCACCTGGTCGCCGCGTACGACTTCGACCACCCGGTGCCGGGCGACCCGGCCCTGGAGCGTGACCAGGGCCGTTCCGGCACCGAGATCGAGCTGATCAACGGCGGCGCGGCGATGCGGGTGCCCGACCGCGCCTACCGGGGCAGCGGCAACGCGGTGCAGACCCGGCAGGTCGACCCGGCGACCACCGGCAACGACGACTGGAAGGCCGGAACGTGGTCGGCCAGCGGGGTGCGGACGCTGCGCGCCTTCAGCGCCACCGGCGGCACCACCATCATGGGCTGGTTCAAGCTGAACATGGACAGCCCGGCGCTCAACTCCACCACCGCCGACCCGAACGACCGGTACAACGCGATAGGGCTGGCCGGCCTGCTCACCGGCGACTCCGACGGCCACGGCGTCCGGGCCCTGCTGGAGCTGATCGACGTCGACGGCGAACTGCGCCTCGTCGCGCTCGGCCGCCGCCTCGACGGTGGCAACTCGCAGACCTTCGCCGCGAATCGGGACTGGCGGGACCTGCTGCCGGTGGGGGAGTGGGTGCACCTCGCCGCCACCTTCGACTTCGGCACCGGCGCGCTGGCCCTCTACCGCAACGGCGAACCGGTCGACGGCTTCTACACCCGCACCGACGACCCGTGGCTCGTGTCGGGGCCCGGCCCGCACGTGACCACCGCCTCCGACCCCCGGGGCATCAAGATCGGCGGGAGCTTCCCGCAGGACACGCTGGAGCGCAACCCCTGCGACTGCCGCATGGACGGCCTGCTGTTCCTCGACAGCGTGGTCTCCGCGCGCGACGTGCGCAGGCAGTACGACCGCATGGCCCGCTGACCACCCTCGGCACCGTCCCACCGAGAAGGAGACACGCGTGCGCATCCTCCACCGCCGCCCCGGCCGCGTCCGCCGGTCCGCGCTGACGGCCGGCCTCACCGCCCTCGTGGTGGTGCTGTCCACCCTGGTCGCGGGCCCCGCCCGAGCCGCCGGCGCGGTCTACGACCCGATCCCCGAGATGCCGATCCAGTCCCGCCTCGGGTTGGTCCTGAGCGAGTACGCCCGCTTCCCGCAGTCGTACCCGACCCCCGCGCCGACGGACCAACGGCTCATGCGGACCGCCCGGATCAACACCATCATGGAGCTGCCCGACGGCTCCGGCCGGCGCGCGGTGCCCGACCTGAACGGCAACCTCTACCTGGTCGAGAACGGCGTGCCGCACGTCTACCTCGACGTGGCGGCGACGTTCGCGCCCCGGTTCTTCTCCGGCCGGGGGCTCGGCCAGGGCTTCGGCTACGTCGCCTTCCACCCCGAGTTCGCCGTCAACGGCCGGTTCTACACCATCCACACCGAGCTGGCGTCGGCGGCGACCACGCCACCGGACTACGCCCAGGCCGGCACGATCTACCACGGCGTCATCACCGAGTGGACGGCCACCGACCCGGCCGCCGACACCTTCGCCGGCACCCGCCGGGAGGTGCTGCGCATCGGCTTCGGCGGGCAGGTGCACGGCATCCAGGAGATCAACTTCAACCCGACGGCCAAGCGCCACGACCGCGACTACGGCCTGCTGTACCTCGCTGTCGGCGACGGCGGCCTGGGCGTCCGCAACACCGACCCGCAGAACCTGGGCCTGCCGCACGGCAAGCTGCTGCGCATCGACCCGCGAGGCGCCAACTCGGCCAACGGCCGGTACGGTATTCCCGCCGACAACCCGTTCGTCGGGCAGGCCGGCGCGCTCGGCGAGATCTACGCCGTGGGCTTCCGCGACCCGCACCGGTTCAGCTGGGACCGGGCGACCGGCCGGATGTACCTCGGGCACATCGGTGAGCACGCCATCGAGGCGATCTACGAGGTCCGCGCCGGCGACAACTTCGGCTGGAGCGAGCGCGAGGGCTCCTTCGTCTTCGACAAGGCGGCCACCAACCCCTGCGACCGGCTGTTCCCGCTGCCGGCCGACGACGAGCGTTACGGCTACACGTACCCCGTCGCCGCGTACGACCACGACCCCGCCGCGGACTGGAACTGCACCGCGGACGTCGGCGTCGCGGTGGCCGGCGGGTTCGTCTACCGCGGGCACGCGGTGCCCGCGCTACGCGGCAAGTACGTCTTCGGCGACCTCGTCGACGGCCGGGTGCTCTACACCGAGGCGAACGAGATGCGCCGCGGTCACGGCCTCGCCCCGATCCACCAGCTCGCGCTCTTCGACGCCGCGGGTGGCCCGGTGCGGATGCGGGACCTCTCCGGACCGGGCGCCCCCGGCGACCCCAACCGGGTCGACCTGCGCTTCGGCACCGACGCCGCCGGCGAGCTGTACCTCGTCGCCAAGGCCAACGGCACGATCTGGAAGGTGACCGGCACGAGGGAGTTCGCCAGCGGCGACGTCGGCGACACCACGCTGCGCCACACCTCGGGCGCCGCGAACTGGGCGCCGGTGACGCCCGCGAAGTGGCAGTTCACCCGCGACCAGGTCATCCTCGCCGAGGCCGGCGAGAGCCGGCCGGGCCCGCGCCGGCCCTTCGAGTACGCCGTGCTGACCGCCGGCCCGGTGTGGTCGTCGGTCCAGGTCGACGCTCGGGTACGACTCGACACGCCGGTGGAGGTCAGCAACCGCGACGTGATCATCGTCTTCGGCTGGCGCTCGGACACCGAGTTCTACTACGCCCACCTCTCCACCGACAACACGATCTATCCGCACAACGGCATCTTCAAGGTCAACAACGCCGACCGGGAGCGCATCGACCACCAGTGGAACGGCCGCTCCCGTGGCGCCAACCCGGCGATCACCGACGCCGACTGGCACCGCGTACGCCTCGTGCACCTGCCGGCCACCGGCGAGATCGCCGTCTACGTCGACGGGCACCGGGACCCGCTGCTGACCGCGAAGGACACCACCTTCGGCTCGGGGCGGGTGGGCTTCGGCTCGTTCGACAACGTCGGCCGACTGCGCAACCTCACCGTCACCGGCACACCGGCCTGAGACCGCCGGGGACGGCGGCCTTTCGTGCGGTCGTCCCCGGCACTGCACCCCGTCCGCCGAGCCGGCCCGCAGGGCACGTCCGGTTCGTAGAATCCGTGCCATGCCGCAGATCGTCGAGTTGCTGGCCTCGCCCGTGCACCGCTTTCGGGGCCGGCCCTCCGACGGCCCGGCGCCGGCCCCGCCCGGCGAGCTGGTCGACACCGTTGCGCTCCGCGCCGGCCTCGGCATCGTCGGCGACCGCTACTTCGGCAAGCCGGCGCACCGCGACGCCAGCGTGACCGTGATCGCCCAGGAGTCCCTGCCGGCCGGCATCGGCCTGGCGCAGGTCCGGCGCAACATCCTCACCGCAGGCATCGCCGTGGACGAGCTGATCGGCCGGGTCCTGATCCTGGACTCCGGCGACGGCCCGGTCAGCCTGCGGGTGAACCGGGCGGCCCGCCCGTGCGCCTGGATGGACGTCACGGTCGGTCCGGGCGCCTGGAAGGCGCTGCGCACCACGGGCGGCATCCGCTGCACCCCGCTCAACGACGGTCTGCTGCGCGTCGGCCCGATCGACGCCACCGTGAGCTGAAGCGGGACAGCCCGGCCCGGCGGGTCAGACCGGGCTGATGTGTGCGGCGAGGATCCGCCAGCCGTGCGGGTCGTCGTGGATCCAGGTCCGGGTGTAGCGCAGGCGCGCGGCGAACGGCTCGCCGTTGAACACCCCGGCCACCCGGCCCAAAAAGAACGTCACACCGGTCCGTCCGACGACGAGCAGGTCCAGTTCCTCCTCGATCAGCTCCTCGATCACCGAGGTCCGGTCCCGGTGCGCGGCCAGGTCCTCGGCCTTGCCGTGCTGGCGGCCGTCGGGGCCGATCGCGATGAGCTGGTCGACCAGCAACTGATCGAGGGCCGCGACGTCACCGGCGCGCTGCGCGGCCTGCAGGGTGCGTTCGGCGTCGAGCAGCTCCGCCTCGCGTTCGCTGTCCGGCATGGCCGTCCTCCTGGTCTCCTCCGTCCGACGCCACCGTCCGGACTGACCGCATTGTGGCAGTCGGCACGCCTCGACGGGGGCGCATCGGCGCGGCGGCGCGTCTCGTCCCACCGTGGGCCCACCCGGCCGGAATGCCACCTCGATGCGCCGGCTGTGTGCCGTTCGCCGGTCGGTGACTAGGCTTCGTGCCATGGCGGACCACGGTGGTCCCGGCGCGCACGCCGCCGAAGCGACGCGGCCGGTCGAGGCGGTCGTCCGGGAGATCCTTGCGGTCGTCCCGGCCGGGTGTACGTGGCTGTTGCCCGTGCCCGACGACCACCGGGCGGTCGCCGACTTCCGGATCGCGGCCACCAGCGGCCAGAGCCACGACATCTACGGTCGGGGCGTGGACCGGGTGGGCGCCCGGCTCAGCGAGCTGTACCCCAGCATGGTCGGCGGACCCCTCTGGCAGCTGTACCAGCAGGTGCTCGCCACCGGTTCGTCCGGCCGCCTGGCCGACTTCCGGTACGTGGAGAAACGCACCGGCGTCGTCGCCGACTCGCTGTTCGACGTCCACGTGCACCGCGTTCTCGGCGGTCTGCTGGTGTCCTGGCAGCGCCTCGACGAGGACCGCCGGCGGATGGACCGTACCGAGCTGCTGGGCAACCTCGGCTGGGCGGAGTACGACCTGGCCAGCGGGGTCAGCCAGTGGTCACCCGGGATGTACCGCATCTTCGAGCGTGATCCGGCGCTCGGCCCGATGTCGCGCGCCGAGCAGGCAGCCGCCCTGCTCCCCGACGACTACATGCTGCGCGAGACGGCGTGGCAGACGCTGGACAGCGGTGCCTCCTCGGACGTGACGGTCCGGTTCCAGGCGGCGGGCGCGGTCCGGTACCTGCGGATCCTCTCCGACGTCTCCCGCGACGCGAACGGCGCACCGCTGAAGATCCACGCTGTGGTGCAGGACGTGACCGCCCGGGTGGACTCCCGGACCGCCATCGAGCGACTCAGTGACCAGTTGCGGACGCGGGAGATGACCGCCCTCGCCGAGCACCGGCTGGCCGGGCAGTTGCAGAACCTCATCCAGCCGGTGCCCCGCGACCCGTTTCCGCTGGCCGGCCTGGAGGCGGTGGTCAACTACCTGCCGGCCGAGAGCGCCGCGCGGGTCGGCGGGGACTGGTACCACGCGCAGTCCCTGCCGGACGGAAAGGTCGTGCTCGCCGTCGGCGACGTCACCGGTCACGGGCTGGACGCGGCGAGCGGAATGGCGCACCTGCGCTTCGCCCTGGTGGCCTGGCTGTCGATCGGCATCCGGGACCCGTCGGTGCTGCTGGGGCACCTCAACCGGCTCTGCGGGCAGCTCTCGATCACCGGAACCGCCGTGGTCGCGGTGTACGACCCGGCCACCCGGGTGCTCTGCTGGGGCCGCGCCGGGCACACGGTGCCGCTGCTGTCCCGCGCCGGCGAGACCAACCCGCTCGACCGCCCCCCGGGTCTGCTGCTGGGCGCCGGTGACGACGCGGTGTACCCGGTGCTCTCCCCGCGCCTGAGCCCCGGCGACCTCGTGCTGTTCTACACCGACGGCCTCATCGAGCGACGCGCGCCCGAGCAGGACCGGTTGCCGCAGGTGCGCGCGACCCTCTCGGCGCTCACCGCGACGCCGGGGGAGCAGCCCCTCGCCCGGCTGCGTGACCTGCTCAACCATCCCAACCCGGACGACGACACGTGCACCCTGGCCGTGCGCGTGCTGCCCTGAGCCGCCCCGCTCACAGCGCCAGCCGGATCCGGACCACGGTGCCCTCACTGGCGGCCAGCACGGCCACCTCGTCGCAGATCTGCTCGACGATGGCCAGCCCGCGACCCCGTACCGCGTCGGCGGCCGGCATGGCCCGACCGAACGCCCGCGCCGGGCCCTGGTCGACGACGTCGCAGAACAACTGGTCGCCCTCGGCCCAGAGTCGGACGCGGCCACCGTCGGCGGTGTGCTGCAACGTGTTCGTGGCCAGCTCGCTGACCGCCAGCGCCAGCAGCTCCACCCGCTCGGCCGACAGGCCCCGGGCGATGGCGCCGGAGCAGACGAACGCGCGCAGCGCCCGCAGGTCGGTCGCCACCTCGTACGCCATGGTGTCCGTCCGCAGGGCTGGCGAGGGCTGCTCGGTCACGCCGCGGGTCTCCCGCCGGTCGGCCGCCATCAGCCCGCCAGCCGCGAGTCGTCGGCGGGTGGGCGCAGCAGGTTGCCGATGCCGGTGATGTCGAGGACTGTCGCGACCGGGCCGGCGGCGTTCACGGCGTACAGATGTCGGCCGTTCGCGCGTGCCTCCTGATGGGCGGTCACCAGGCCGTGCAGGCCGGTGGAGTCGAGGAACCGCAGCCCGCCGACGTCGACCACCACCACCGGCGCGGCGCGTACCGCCGCGGACAGCACGGCCGTCAGCTCAGCCTGGGCGGCCAGGTCACACTCACCCGTCAGCGTCACCACGATCCGCCCGGGTGTCGTGGACGTGCGGGCCTCGAAGTGCGCCATCAGACAGCAGCACCCTTCCTCGTAGCGTCAGCTGTTGTCGGCACATCATGTCATCCGTCGGCCGACCGGCCACGTCGTCCGTTCGGCGGGTGATCACCATAAGCCGTTCCGGTCCGCTTCCGAGGCCCGACGACGCGACGCGGAGCGTCGGGCGCGGGTCGGCGATTCGCCCTTCGAGGAGGTCAGGGCGTCGCCTCGAACGCGACGGACCCGTGGCACGACGTCTCCTCCTGGCGGGCGACTCGCGTGGACGCTACGGGCGGATGTCCAGGGCGCCGATCAGGTCGTCGCGCAGGGTGAACCGGTACCGCAGCTCGATCGGGCTGCCCGGAAACTCCCCCGACACCCGCGCGATGACCAGGTACGAGTCGCCCGCCTGGGGCGTCACCCGCAGCGGTTCGGCGGTGTACGAGGAGGCCGCCATCGTCCGCTGCGCCCAGGAGCGGATCGACGGCCGGTCCTCGTACAACCGGTCCTCGTCGGCCACGCTCGCGGTGTCCGCGAAGCAGGCGACCAAGGCGTCGAGGTCGCCGTCGCGGACGGCCCGGAAGTACCTGTCGATCACGTCGGGCAGGTCGACCGCCATCTGCTCCTCCTGCGGCACGGGCCGCCGCCGGGCGGCCGGCGTGAACCCGGTCCGATCTCACCGTACGAGACGGGGCTGGCCGGGCGCGGGGCAACCGACAGAAGCGACCTCGTCGCGCCCGGGTTTGCCGCCGGTGGGCCGGGGTAGCCACGCGTCTCGGCAACGGAAAGGGCGGGACCATGGCCGATCTGGGATTCGTCGACAAGGTCGCGGCGCGGGCGGGCATCCCGCCCGCGCAGGCACGCCCGCTGACCGAGGCCGTGCTGCGGACGCTCACCGAGCGCCTCAGCGGCGGCGAGGCCGCCGCGCTCGCTCCCCACCTGGCCGTCGAGCTGAGCCCACTGTTGGTCAAGGCCGCCGAGCCGCCGGAAGCGTTCGGGTACGACGAGTTCCTGCGCCGCGTGGCCGACCGCGCCGGGACCGACCGGCCCGGGGCCGAACGGGGAGTACGGGCGGTTCTGCAGACCATGCACCGGGTGGTCGGGCACCGCGAGTTCTCCGACGCCCTGTCCCAACTCCCGGCGGACCTGCGCGCACTGGCCCAACCCCTGCCGCAGGGTCCCTGACCGAAGCCGTGTCCCGTCGGGCTGGCCGACCGACGGTCGGCGCGGAGCGCGGTCTGACCGGCCGGCCAGACCGCGCCCCGACGGGTGTCAGCCGGCGGTGACCACCCACTTCTGGTGTGCGCCACCGACGTACGTGCCGATCTGGATCTGGGTGCCGTCGGCGGTGCCGCCCCCGGCGGCCTGCAACACCTTGCCCGACTGCGGGTTGCGGATCGACCCGTCGGACTGCGGTTGCCACACCTGCGAGCCGGTGCCGTTGCAGGTCCACAACTGCACCTTGGTGCCGTCGGCGGTGCCGGCGTTGTCCACGTCGAGGCACTTGCCCAGCGCCCGGTACGTGTCGCCGGACCGGCTCCACGACTGCGCGCCCGTGCCGTTGCAGGTCCACAACTGCACCTTGGTGCCGTCGGCGGTACCGGCGTTGTCCACGTCCAGGCACTTGCCGCCGATGCCGGTGATGCTGCCCGCGCCGCTGGCGGCGCTGCCGTACACCTCCAACTCGTAGATGCGCGCCGCGGTGTCGCTGGTGCTGGTCGGCGCGGTGACGGCCAACCGGACGTAACGGGCACCGGGCGCGGTGAGGTCGTGCGTCGTGGTGCTCGCCGTGTTGCCGGTCACCGTGGCCCGGGTGGTCCAGCTCGTGCCGTCGGGGCTGGACGCGATCGTGAAGTCCCGGGTGTTCCAGGCGGTGTCCTCACCACCGGCGCCGGCATGCTTGACCACCACCCGGTTCACCGCGTAGCTGCCCCCCAGGTCCACCTGGAGGTACTTCGACGTGCCCTTCGAGCACCACTTGTCGCTGTTTCCGCCGGTGACGCTGCCGTTGACGGCCTTGGCCGGCCCCTCGGTCGTCGAGCAGGAGCTGTCCGCGGTGGCCGGCTTGTTGAGCGCCAGGTTGGTCCCGCCGCTCGGCGGGGTGACGCCCGGGATGGCGTTGAGCGTGTACCACGCCTCGGTGCTCCACAACGACTGCCCGCTGGTCGAGGTGAACGGGCGCGGTGACCGCAGGTAGACCACCCGGCCGGCCTTGCGGCCGTCGACGGTCAGGCTGACCTTCCTGCCGTCCGCCGAGAGGGTGGCCCCGCTGACGGTCAACGTCTCCTCGTCGATCTTCGGGCCGCCGTAGTTGGACGTCGGCTCGTACCGCCACTGCTTGACCTTGTAGTGGGCGGCCAGGTTGGCGGCGGTCTCCGCCGAGACCGGCTGGGTGTACTCCACCTCGAAACCGGCGGTGGTGGCCCGCATGGCCAGCATCTCGAAGGTGCTGGTGCTGTTCGGGGTGAGCTTCTGCAACCCGTACGTCAGCTTGCCGGTCTGCCCCCAGTTGCCGCCCGCGCCGAGCCCGCCGACGTAGATCGCGCCGTCCGGACCGAGGTTGACCTCGGAGACGCCCGCCTCCAGACCCTGGGTGAGCCGGAACAGCGCACCCTGGTACTCGCCGTTGACCTTCTCCACCGACGCGCGCTGGAGGCCGCCGTAGGTGACGTCACCGATCACGAACTGCCCGGCGTAGCGCCCGGTGGTGAGGTAGAGCGGCGTGCTGGGGGAGTTGGCGATCTCGTTCTGCGGCATCCAGAGCACCGGCGGGGTGACCGGGTTGGCGTCGAACGGGCCCGCCGGGGTCATGTAGTGGTTGAAGAAGCGACCCTGCTTGATGTGCACCAGCTTCGACGACGGCAGCCAGCCGCCCTGGTTGTCGGTGACGAAGATGCCGCCCTCCGGGCCCCAGCCGATGCCGTGCGGCGTCCGCAGGCCGCCGGCGATGTAGCTGACCGCGCCGGTGTCCTTGTTGACCTTGATGGTGGTTCCCCGGTTGGCGGCGGGCTGCGGCACCGTGGTCGCGCCGCCGTAGTCGATCGACACCGACAGGTTCACGTAGAAGGAACCGTCCTGGTAGAGCAGACCGAACGCGAACTCGTGGAACTTGCCGCCGTACGGCCAGGTGGCGACGGTGTCGAGGCGGTCGGCCACCTCGTCTCCGGTGGTGTCCACGAGCCGGGTGAGCCGCTGCTTCTCCGACACGTAGACCACGCCGTCGACGACCTTGAGCCCCATCGGCTCCTTGAGGCCGCCGGCGATCTTCTTGGTGGTCACCGACCCGGGACCGGTCGCGCCGCCGGTGTTGCCCATGATGTACACCTCGCCGTCCTGGGAGGTGCCGGACTGGTCGCTGCCACCCCAGGTGCTGATGACCAGCCGGCCGTCGGCCAGCCAGTCCATCCCGGTGACCTTCGGCTGGAAGCCCGAGGGTCGCAGGTTCGTGAGCGTGTAGCCGGGGTGCACGCCGGTGAGCGGCAACCCGTCGCCAGGGGAGTCGGTGACGCCCTCGCACTCCTTGCGCCCCGGTGCGGTCACCCGTACGACTCCGGCGTCGGTGCTCAGCGCCGAGGTCGGTACGACCACGAAGGACGACGAGCCGGGCGTCCGCCACTCCAGCGTGATCTGCTGGCCACCGGCGCGCTCGAAGTGGTCGATGCGCAGTGGGTGCAGCCCGGCGGCGAGGGTGACGGCGCCCTCCTTGGGTGGGGTGGCGCCGTGCAGGCCGTCGTGGTTGATCACGATGGTGTTGTCGATCGTCAGCTTGGACCCGTCGTCGCTGCTGAGCCGGAAGGTGTAGCTCCCGGCCTGGGTGATCGTGATGTTGCCGAGCACCTGCGAGACGAAGTTGTCGTCGAAGCCGAAGTCGGCCGGCGACGTCCAGTTGATCGTGGACATCAGCTTGTCCACGTTCGGGGTCTGCGCGGGCTTGAGCGTGCAGATCTCGGAGAGCGGCACCTGGACGTCATAGACGCGCAGAGTGACGCCCGGTTCCTGCTCGGGGGCGGCGTCGGCCGGGTCGGCCCAGAAGCCGACCGCGAGGACGAGCGCGAGCGCGCCCAGGACGGGACTGCGGAATCGGCGCAGCAGCGGTGTGCCCATCGTTCCTCCACAGAGGATAGGAGTGACCGACGGCCGGCGTGCAGAGATGGTGAGGCGGTGGCCGCCGGCCCGGTCCGTAACGCCCTCGACGCCGACGAGTGACGCTCCGGAAACACCGGGTTGATGGGTCGAGACATTAAGGGGTTTCGATAGGGCTGTCCATGCCTTTGCATCGATACATCAAAAGTTCCCGATGTTCGTGCGAAAGATCGCGGCACTGCTCCCTGGATGTCGGAAATGCGCCAGCGCCGGACGGCGTTTCAGGTCCCGGCCAGGGGGTGGGGTGCTCCGGGCGGTACACCCGGCCGCCGATGGTCGTTGCTGGACAGAAGGCGGACCGCGCCCCGGCCCGGGGGGTCACGTCGGTGCGCCTCAGCGGCGGCCGCGACGAGCCGGCCGGCGGTCCGTTCCACCGCGCGGACGCGAGGCCGCGCCCCGTGGCCGAGGCGCTGCGCCGCGCGGGCGGGTGGTGCCGCCGGACGGCGCCGGCCGGCGGCGGGCCGCCACCACGATGATCGTGCCGACGACCACCACGACGGCGGCGGGCACCACCCAGGGCGGAAGCCCTCCCTCCGGTGGGGACGCCGGTGGCGCGGCCGCGGGGGTGGCGTCCGCAGGGAGTGTCGCCGCCGGCACGGCGGAGGCCGAGGGGGTGCCCTCGGCCTGGGCGAGGAGGGCGGGCTCGGGACCGTTCGTCGGTGCCGTCCAGCCGGCCGGGGCGGCCGTGCTCGGGCCCTGGTAGTCGAAGGTGACGGTGCCCCGCACCGCTTCGCCGTCCGAGGCGACCGTGAGGTAGTTGGCGGTGTAGCGGCCCTTCGCCGGCCAGTGGGCGACGGTCACCATGGCGGGGAAGCCGGTGTGGTACAGCCGCGGCTCGAAGACGCCGTTGACCATGAAGTACTCCTGGACCGGCTTGTCCAGCCGCTTCGGCTCGCCGTACGACCAGCCGCTGTCCACCCGTGACCCGTTCGGGCCGGTGAGGGTGAAGTGCGCGTTGGCGGCCGGCTTCTCGGTGAAGTACAACCCGACCTGGGCCAGGGGCTTGCGGACGACGGTGCCGGTCAGCGGCGTGGAGGTCGCCAACTGCCCGTGCGCCGACGCCGGGGCGGCGGGCAGCGCCAGCGACACCACCAGCAGCGCCGCCAGCACCGCGACGGTGCGGCACACAACGTGACAGACAGTGACCAGCCTCGATCGCATTCGTTCATCATGGTCATTTCCCCACCGCCGAACAAGACGTAGAGTTCACCCTCCGACGATCAGCTCGACACCCCGCCCCCCGCGTCGTTCGGAGTCCGCCCGTGCTCGTCCGCGCCCCCGGTGCCCGCCGCGCCGCCGTCCCCACCACCCTCCTCGTCACCGGTCTGCTCAGCGCCCTGCTCACCGCCGGCTGCGGGCAGGACGACGACCCGTCCGGGGCCGCCCCCTCGACGCCGGCCACGTCGGCCGCCGCACCGACCGCCTCCGCGCCGGCCTCGGCGGACAGTCCCACTCCCGCCGCCACCGCCAGCACGCCCGCGGTCGACCGGGAGATCACCGTGACCATCGCCAAACGACGGATCAGCCCGCCCACCGGCCGGGTGACCGTGGCCAAGGGCCAACTCGTCCGGATCACTGTCACCTCGGACGCGGACGACGAACTGCACGTGCACGGCTACGACCTGGGCGCCCGACTGCCAGCCGGCACGCCCGGCTCGGTGGAGTTCCGGGCCGAGAAGACCGGGCTGTTCGAGGTGGAGACGCACGAGACCGAGCTGGTGCTGTTCCAGCTCGTCGTCCGCTGAGCGGGATGTCCGCCGCTCCCGCGCTGCTGGCGCACGGCGTCGGCGGCCGCCAGGACCTGCCGATCACACTGCCCGAACTCGTCGTCGCCGCCGCCCTGACCCTGGTCGTCACGTTCCTCGCCCTGGGCCTGCTCTGGCGCGAGCCACGCCTCGACCGGGACGCCGCCGGTGGCCGACCGGTACCCGACCGGCTGGCCGGCCTCGTCGACGCCCCCGCGTTCCGGTGGGCGCTGCGCGGACTGGGACTGCTCGCCGCCGGCTGGTTCTGCGTGGGCCTGCTCGGCGGGCCGGACACCCCGGACAATCCGACGGCCGGCGCGCTCTACGTGCTCCTCTGGGTCGGGCTGGTACCCGTCTCGCTGCTGTTCGGTCCGGTCTGGCGGGCGGTCAACCCGCTGCGTACCGTGCACCTGCTCGTCGCCCTGGCGGCGCGGCGCGAGCCGGCGCGCGGCGTCCGGGAGCTGCCCGCCGGCCTGGGGCTCTGGCCGGCCGCGCTCACCCTGTTCGGGTTCGTCTGGCTGGAGCTGGTCGCGCCGGACCGGGCCACCCTGCCGGTCATCACCGCGTGGCTGGCCGGGTACGCCGTGGTCATGCTGGGCGGCGCCGCGCTGTTCGGCGCGGGCTGGTTCGACCGGGCCGACCCGTTCGAGGTCTACAGCGCGCTCGTCGGCCAGCTCGCCCCGATCGGCAGGGCCGCCGACGGCGTGCTGGTGTGGCGCAACCCGCTCGACGGGATCGCCGGGCTGCGGCCCCGTCCCGGGCTCGTCGCCGTGGTGATCGTGCTGCTCGGCTCGACTATGTTCGACAGCCTCTCCAACGCGCCGGCGTGGCTGCGCTTCTCCCAGGAGAACGGCCTGCCCCCGGCGGTCACCGGCAGCGCCGGACTGATCGTGGTCATCGGCGTCGTCGCCGTGGCGTACCTCCTCGCCACCGGCGCCGCCGCCCGCGTCGGCCGTGCCAGACCGTCAAACGCCGCGGAGCCGGCAGAGCCGGCAGAGCCGGCAGACGCCGCGGAGCCGGCGCGGGTGCCGAGCGAACTCGCGCACTCGATCGTGCCGATCGCGGTGGGCTACGTGGTGGCGCACTACTACTCGCTGCTGATCCTGGAGGGTCAGCGCACCGTCGCCCTGCTGTCCGACCCGCGCGACACCGGGGCGGACTGGTTCGGCACGGCGGGTTGGCAGCCGCACACCGGGCTGGTCACCCCGTCCGGGGTGGCCAACCTCCAGATCACCGTCATCATCGTCGGGCACCTGCTCGGCACGCTGCTCGCCCACGACCGTGCCCTGTACCTGTTTCCCCGGGCGCGGGCGGTGGCCGGTCAGCTCCCGCTGCTCGCGCTGATGGTCGCGTACACCGTCGCCGGCCTGCTGCTGCTCTACGCCGGTTAGGGCCGCCGGCCCGGTGCCGACGTGCCCGCGTCCACGGGTGAGGATGGGGCGTGGACTCTGATCTTCGGCGCTACCTCGACGACCTCGTGGACACCGCCCGGGACGTGCTCGGCGCCGATCTCGTCGGCGCGTACGCGGCCGGTTCGGTGGGGCTCGGCGCGTACCAGGCCGGCCGGAGCGACGTGGACGTGGCGCTGGTCTGCGCCGGTGCGCTGACCGAGGCCGTCAAGCGGACGTTGGTGGCACGGCTGCGCCACGAGGCGCTGCCCTGCCCGGCGCGCGGGCTGGAACTGGTCGTGTACCAGCGGGCCGTGGCCGCGGCCGGCAGCCCCGAGCCCGGCTTCGAGGTCGAGCTGAACACCGGGCCCGCGATGCCGTTCCGCCGCACCCTCGACCCGGCGGACCGCCCGAGCGCCGACGGCCGCTTCTGGTACGGGCTGGACCGCAGCATCCTGCACCAGAGCGGGGTGGCGCTGCTCGGGCCGCCGGCGGCGGAGGTCTTCGGCGACCTCACCCCGGCCGACCTGAGCCGCCTGCTGATCGAGGCGCTGACCTGGTGGCTGGCCCTGCCGACGCCACCGGGCGACCGGCCCGCGCCCGGCGCGGAGGACGCGGTGCTCGGTGCCTGCCGCTCGCTGGTGCGCCACCGCGACGGTGAGTGGCTGTCCAAGGTGGCCGCCGGCCGGCGTCTCGTCGACACCGGCGACCCGGCCGAGGTGATCCGCCGGGCGATCGCCGCGCGGCACGGTGGGCCACCGCCCACGGGCGCCCAGGCGCGTGCCTTCCAGGAGCGGGTACGCGCCGAGGTCGCCGCCCACCGCTGACGCCGGGTCAGCGCACCGGGCGGGACTTCAGCGACGCGAAGAGCAGGTTGAGGCCCTCGGCCATGGTCGGATGCGTGATGATCGCGTCCCGCAGCGCGGTCCACGGCATGCCGGCGAGCATGGCCAACTGCACCGAGGTGATCACCTCGCCCGCTTCCGCGCCGAGCAGCGCCGCGCCCAGGATCTGGTCGGTGCGGGCGTCGATCACCGCCTTCCACATGCCCTGCGTCTGGCGCAGGGTGCGGGCCCGGGGGATCGCGGCGACGGGCAGCTGGGCCACCTGGACGTCGTACCCGGCGCGGCGCGCGTCGCTCTCGCCGAGACCGACCCGCGCCAGCTCCGGGGTGGTGAAGACGGTGTACGGGATGAGCCGGCCCGCCGTACTGCGCTGCTCACCGGCCAGGTTCGCCCGGATGATCCGATAGTCGTCGAGCGGGGCGTGGGTGAACTGCGGGCTGCCCGCGACGTCCCCGGCGGCCCATGTCCGCTCGGCGCTGGTGCGCAGGTACTCGTCGACAAGCACGAAGCCACGGTCGTCGAGTCGGACACCGGCCGCGTCCAGCCCGAGCCCGTCGGTGACCGGCGCCCGGCCGGCCGCCACGAGCACGTCGTCGCCGGTCACCACGCTGCCGTCGTCGAGCGTGATCCGGACCGTACCGTCGGCGTCGCGGTCGACCCGGGCGACCGTCACCCCGACGCGTACGTCGATGCCGTCGTCGAGGAAGACCCGCATCATCGCGTCGCCGATGTCGGGGTCCTCACGGGTCAGCAGCTGCGGACCGCCCTCGATCACCGTCACCGCGCTGCCGAACGACGCGAACATCTGCGCGAACTCCACCCCGACGGTGCCGCCGCCGAGCACCACCAGTCGTGCCGGCAACCGGTTCAGGCGCAGCAGATCGTCGCTGGTCAGCACTCCGGCCTCGGCCATCCCGGGTACGGACGGCAGGTACGGCCGGGTGCCCGTGTTGATGACCACGTCGTCGCCGCGCAGCAGTCGCTCCCTGCCGTCGGCCAGTGACACCCGCACGGTCCGCGTGGCCACGAACCGGGCCTGACCGATCACCAGGTGCAGACCCGAGTCGAGGAACTGCTGCCGGTTGGCGGCGACCATCTGATCGACGACGTCCTGCTTGTGCGCCCGCAGCAGGTCCACGTCGACCCGGCCGCCCTCGACCACGACGCCGAGCGCGGCGGCGTGGCGCAGCTGGCGGGCCGCCCGCGCGCTCGTCACCAGCGCCTTCGTGGGGATGCACGCGACGTTGATGCAGCTACCGCCGATCATGCCGCGCTCCACCATCGCCACCCGACGGCCGGACCGGGCAACGTCCATGCTCAGCGTCTTGCCGGCCTTGCCGCCGCCCACGACGAGCAGGTCGAAGTCCTCCGGTTGGTCGGTCACGAACGCTCCTCTCGGCCGCGAGGCGCTGTCGGGTCGCCGGTCGGGCCGGCGGCCCTCGGTGCGCGTCGGCCAACCAAGCCTGCCAGCAGCGACGGGACGTTCGGGAAGGTTCGGTGCAGAATCGCCCCGGGTACGTCGCGCCCGACGACGGGGGCGACGCCGAGTCGGGACCGGCCCGCCGCGCGGCGTCAGGCTTCGGCCGTGACCAGGTACAGGGTGAAACCCGCCAGCAGGGGACCGTCGGTGAGACGCCGCAGCCACGGCTGAACGTCCGCGTCGGTGAGCTCGCCGGCCGCCACAGCGCGGGCCGAATTGCGCCGCAGCCCCAGAATCCGGTCCGCGGTGTCGAAGTCCCGGAAGACGACGGCGACCGCCTCGACCGATCTCACCCGCAGGCCCACCAGCACCGACAGCCGGACCAGCTCCCGCCCGATCGTCGGGTTCCGCACCCGCCCCGCGACGAAGCGGGCGAAGCCGCGGCTCGTCCGCACATCCTCGTCCGCGACCGCCAGGGTGTCCCAGTCCGGCTCGGCCATCGCGAGCACACCGCCCGGACGCAGCACCCGACGACCCTCCGTCAGCACCGTCGCGGGATCCTCGACGTGCATGAGGACCCGGTCCATCCTGGCCCGGTCCATGCTGCTGTCGTCCAGCGGAAGCGCGTGCGCGTCGCCCGCGCGCAGCTCGATCGTCGGCCGGTCGGCCAGCCGCCGGCCGGCCTCCGCGAGCATCCGCGCGTCACTGTCGACTCCGACGACCCGGCCGCCGGCCTGGACCGCGTCGGCCAGCCGCCCGAGATCGGTCCCCGGGCCGCAGCCGATGTCCACCACGGCGTGCCCCGGCCGCAGGTCGAGGGCGTCGAGTGCACGCCTCTTGTAGTCGCGCCCGACCAAAGTGGCCGCTGCCGTGTCCAGGTACGCGATCTGGTCGGCGGCGGTGGGCGTCGCGCTCGTGAGCTGGCTCATCGGCCCATCCAAACACCGGATTGTGGGCGTACCGCGAACACGGCGCGCAGATTCGGTGTAAGCCGCCGTCGTCGACGGGCCGGCCTGGCCGCGCCGAACCGTGGACCCGGGCCCCGCGCGCATCCGCGCGCGGGG
>NZ_JBEXHY010000078.1:0-25618 GCF_040608295.1 Micromonospora sp. NPDC005197
TATTCACCCGCCCCCCCCCCTCACCAACACCGACCGACAACCACTCTTCCCCCCCCCCCCCCCCTACCCATCCCCCCGCCTGCCCCACCCCCCGTTCGCCGCGGGGCCCGGCCGGGCCGGCCCCCGCGTCGTGCCCGGCCGGTAGCAGCGCGGTCCAACCACCTCGGCGCGCTCGCGTCGGGAGGTCGGCCGGGTCGCCCGGGGCGGGCCCGGTAGGATCGGCGCGGGCCGTTACTGGCGCGTGGGGATGGAGAACCATCGGGGAGCGGCCCCGTCATGAGGACGTCTGCCGAGCGCCTGGGCCTTCCCGCACGTCTGTTGGAGGTCGCATGTCGCACAACGCCGAGTCCACCGCATTCCGGAGCGCCCTTGAGGTGATCCGGGCTGTCGAGCCGCGGGTGGCCGACGCCATCGGCGCCGAGCTGACCGACCAGCGGGAGTCCCTCAAGCTCATCGCCAGCGAGAACTACGCCTCCCCGGCGACCCTGCTGGCCATGGGCAACTGGTTCAGCGACAAGTACGCCGAGGGCACCGTGGGGCGTCGCTTCTACGCCGGCTGCCAGAACGTCGACACCGTCGAGGCGCTCGCCGCCGAGCACGCCCGGGAGCTGTTCGGGGCCGCGCACGCGTACGTGCAGCCGCACTCGGGCATCGACGCCAACCTGGTCGCGTTCTGGGCGGTGCTCGCCGACCGGGTGGAGTCCCCCGCGCTGAAGAAGGCCCAGGTCCGCCAGGTCAACGACCTCACCGAGGCGGACTGGTTCGCGCTGCGCCGCGAGCTGGGCAACCAGCGGATGCTCGGCATGTCGCTGGACGCCGGCGGTCACCTCACCCACGGTTTCCGGCCGAACATCTCCGGCAAGATGTTCGACCAGCGCAGCTACGGCACCGACCCGGCGACCGGGCTGATCGACTACGACCGGGTCGCCGAGGCGGCCCGCGAGTTCAAGCCGCTGATCCTGGTCGGCGGCTACTCGGCGTACCCCCGGAAAGTGAACTTCCGGATCCTGCGGGAGATCGCCGACTCGGTCGGCGCCACCTTCATGGTCGACATGGCGCACTTCGCGGGCCTGGTGGCCGGCAAGGTCTTCACCGGCGACTTCGACCCGGTGCCGCACGCGCACATCGTCACCACCACCACCCACAAGTCGCTGCGCGGCCCGCGCGGCGGCATGGTGCTCTGCCAGCCCGAGCTGGCCGACCAGGTGGACCGGGGTTGCCCGATGGTGCTCGGCGGTCCGCTGCCGCACGTGATGGCCGCCAAGGCCGTCGCCCTCGCGGAGGCCCGCCGCCCCGACTTCGCCGACTACGCCCAGCGGATCGTGGACAACGCGCAGGCGCTCGCCGACGGGCTGCTGCGCCGGGGCGCGACGCTGGTCACCGGCGGCACCGACAACCACCTGGTGCTGATCGACGTGTCCGGCTACGGGCTCACCGGCCGGCAGGCCGAGCAGGCCCTGCTCGACTCCGGCATCGTCACCAACCGCAACTCGGTCCCGCAGGACCCGAACGGCGCCTGGTACACGTCCGGCATCCGGATCGGCACCCCGGCGCTGACCACCCGCGGGCTGGGCACCGCCGAGATGGACCAGACCGCCGAGCTGATCCACACCGTGCTGACCCAGACCACGGCCGGCGCCAACGCCGACGGCACCCCGTCCAAGGCGAAGTACACGCTCGACGCCGACCTGGCCGACAAGATCGCCCGCCAGGCCACCGACCTGCTGGCCCCCCACCCGCTCTACCCGGCCATCGACCTGGGCTGACGGTCGTCGTCGACCGGGTCCGACGGCACCCGGGCCGGGCTGTCGGTGGCGGTCACCGAAACGAGCGGTATACCTCAGAGTCATGAATATGACGCTGAGGTATACCGCTCAACTGTGTGACCGCCCCCGGCGGGCGGCGGGCAGTCAGTTCAGGGGACGCTTGAGGTGGTAGCGGTGAACCTCGGTGCTGCCCTGGACGTTGTTGACGTCCTCGGCGGCCGAGACCAGCTCCCAGCCCTCCCGGCCGGCGCGGTTGAGGTGCGCGATGGCCGTGTCGCCATAGGGGGTGATGTCCTTGCGCGACCCGTCCGGGCCGTACCAGACGAACGAGACGGTGAAATTGCGGCCCTGTCCCTGATAGCGGCGGACGAGCAAGGCGTACTCCCAGGCAACCATGCGGCCCATTATGACCGTCCACGCAGGAGCTCGTCGGTGATGAGGGCGGCGAGCCGGTCCAACCCCAGGTCGATCTGCTCGGGTGTCACCGCGCTGACCGACAACCGCAGCGCGCACACCGGCGCCGTGTCGTCGTAGAAGTGCGCCATCGGCGTCCAGAGCACCCCGTAGTCACGCGCCGAGGTGTCCAGCAACGCGTCGTCGACCGCGAACGGCACGGTCACCACCACGAAGAACCCGCCGGCCGGCACCGTCCACCGCACCACCGCCGGCCGGTCCGGCCGATCCGGGAAACGCCGGGCCAGCCCGGCGACCAGGTGACGCAGATTGCGGGCGTACGCGGCCCGCTCCCGGGTGTTCGCGGGCACCAGGCTGCACCCGTGCTCCAGCAGCCGCCCACCGATCACCGCCTGCGCGATCGGCGAGGTGTTCACGGTGACCATGCTCTTGATCATCGCGAGCTGGTCGGCGAGCGGGCCGACCCGGCCGTCCGACCCGGCCACCCGCTGGTCGGCGACCACGTAGCCGACCCGCGCTCCGGGCAGCACGGTCTTGGCGAACGAGCCGAGGTAGACCACCCGCCGGTCGGTGTCCAGCGCCTTCAGGGTGGGCGGGCGCGGCCCGTCCTCGACGGGGAACAGCCCGTACGGGTTGTCCTCCAGCAGGAGCAGGTCCTCCTCGGCGGCCAGCGCCAACAGCCGCTGCCGGTCCGGGACGTTCATGCTGACCCCGGACGGGTTGGCGAAGTCCGGCAGCACGTAGCAGGCGCGCGGCCGGCGCCCCGACGCCCGGGCCCGACGCGCCTGTGCCCGCAGGTCGGCCAGGTCCACTCCGGACGGGCCACCGGCGACCGGCCACACCGGCAGGTCCACCAGCCGCGCCGCCCCGGTCAGCCCGACGTAGGTCGGGGCGACCGCCAGCAGCACGTCCGCCGGATCGGCCCGCAACGCCCGCAGCACCAGGAACATCGCCTCCTGGCAGCCGACGGTCACCACGACGGCCTCCGGGTCGACCGTGATCCCCTCGTCGACCGCGAGGTTGCGGGCGATGAGGTGGTGCACGATGCCCTTGGTCCGGCCGTACTGCAACAGCAGCCGTCGGGCCTGCTCGGGCGCGTGACCCAGCTCGTCGACGAGGTGCCGGTGGAACGTGTCCAGGTGCCGGTGCACCGCCGCGACGTCAAAGAACTCCTCGTACGGGCGCCCCGCCGCGAGCGACACCGCCGCCGGATAGCGTTCGGACACCTCGTTGAGGAAGTTCATCGAGGTCAGCGCCGGATCACCCAGCGCGGGGTGCAGGTCGGCGACGCTCAGGTCGGCCGACTCCGTCGGGGCCACCCTCAGCCCGCCGCGAGCGTACGCAGCTCGGCCACCGCCGCCGGATCGGCGCAGCCGGCCAGGGTGAACGCGTCACGCACCTCCGCGGCGAGCAACGCCAACGCGTCCTGCACGCCGCGCCGCCCTCCGACGGCCAGCGCCCAGAGCAAGGGACGACCGACCAGGACGCCCGCCGCGCCCAACGCCAGCGCCCGCAGCACGTCGGTGCCTCCACGGATGCCGCTGTCCAGCAGCACCTGCCCACCGTCGCCGACGGCGTCCACGACCTCCGGCAGCATGGTGACGCTGGCCGGCGCCCCGTCCAACTGACGCCCGCCGTGGTTGGACACCACCACCGCGTCCGCCCCGATCCGCACCGCCTCGACCGCGTCGCGGGGATCCAGCACCCCCTTGACGACCAGCGGCAGGTCGACGTGCTCACGCAGCCAGGCCAGATCCGCCCAGCGCAGGGCGGACTCGAACGACGCGTCGGTGTGCGCGGCGATGGCGGACACACCGGGGGCGCCGGCGTGCGCCAGGGCGTCCCGGCCGTGCGGCAGGTTCGCGGCGACCACGTCGGCCGGGAGGCGGAACGCGTTGCGCAGGTCGCGTGGGCGTCGACCGAGCACCGGAACGTCCACGGTGACCACCAGCGCGTGGCAGCCCGCCGCCACGACCCGGTCCAGGAGATCGCGGACCAGCGCCCGGTCGCGCAGCCAGTAGAGCTGGAACCAGACCTCCGCACCGGCTCCGGTGATCTCCTCGATCGGCGTGCTGCTCAACGTGCTCGCCAGATACGGCACGCCGGCCGCGCCGGCCGCCGCCGCGAGGCCCAGTTCCCCGTCCGGGTGCACGAGCCGCTGGTACGCCATCGGCGCGACCCCGACCGGCATCGCGTACGGCCGGCCGAGCAGCCGGGCGCCGAGGTCCACGGCGTGGCTGCCGCGCAGCACCCGGGGCAGCACGGCCACCCGGTCCAGCGCGGCCCGGTTGGCGGCCAGGGTCACCTCGGCCGCGCTGCCGCCGGCGATGTAGTCCCACACGTCCGGGGCCAGCACCGCCCGCGCCCGCGGTCCGTAGTCGGCGAACGTCACCGCCGCCGGCACCCCGGTCGGCAGGTCGGCCAGTACCGGCTCAGCCACCCCGCACCCCCGCGTCGGCCGCAGCGGCGTCCGGGCCGGCGGCGGCTGCGCCGACACCTGAGCCGGCGGCGGCCGGGTCATCGTCAGCCTGGCCAATGGCCGGGTCGTCCCGCAGCGGCGGCAGCCCGAACCGTTCCCGCAGGAACGCGGCCGCGCGGTGCTGCGCCCGCTGGCCGTCGGTGAAGGCGCCGGGCATGGCGAAGAACCCGTGGATCATCTGCGGATAGTGGTCGAGGCGGGTGGGCACACCGCAGGCGCGCAGCCGCTGCGCGTAGCGCTGCCCCTCGGCGCACAGCGGGTCCAGCTCGGCGGTGACCACCAGCGCCGGAGGCAGGCCGGACAGGTCGTCGGCGAGCAGCGGCGACGCCAGCGGATCCCGGGAGTGCTCCGGGTCGGCCAGGTAGTGCGTCCGGTACCAGGCCACCGACCGGCGGTTGAACAACGCCGGGTCGTCGTCGACCGGGCCGGACGGCTCGGCGCTGACGTCGGTGTTCGGATAGACCAACAGCTGCGCGGCGAGCGGAGGCCCGTCCGTGCGGCAGAGCAGCGTCACCGCAGCCGCCAGGTTCCCGCCCGCGCTGTCCCCGCCCACCGCCAGCCGGGTCGGATCAACGCCGAACCGGTCGGCGTTCGCGGCGATCCACACGGTCGCGGCGTGGCAGTCGTGCACCGCGGCCGGAAAGGGGTGCTCAGGGGCCAGTCGGTAGCCGACGGTCACCACCTGGCATCCCGCCGCGTTGGCCAGTCGTCGGCAGATGCCGTCGGCGGTGTCCACGCTGCCGAGCGTCCACCCGCCGCCGAAGAAGTACAGCAGGGTGGGCAGCGGCCCCGGCCCGCCCGGCCGGTACACCCGGATCGGCAGGTCACCGCCCGGCCCGGGGATCCGCTCGTCGCGTACCTCGGCGACCTGCTCGACCGCGCCGCCGCCGGCGCGAATCGCGGCCAGGTCGGCGGCGCGCGCCTCGCCGAGGGTCTGCGTGTAGAGCGGCGGCGTGCCGGCGGCGACGCGGGCGGCGCGGTAGGCCGCCACCTCCGGGTGCAGGGCCATGCGGGTCTCCTATCCGCCGGTGCTGACCAGCAGCTTGTCGATGCCGCGCAGGAAGAGGCTGCCGCTGTACGTCGGGGTCTCGGTGACCGCGAGCCGGGGGAACCGGGCGAACAGGCGGGGCAGGGCGAGGCGTCCCTCCAGCCGGGACACCGCCGCGCCGAGGCAGAAGTGCAGGCCCACACCGAAGGCCAGCGACGGCGGGCCGGGGCGGGTGGGGTCGAAGACGTCCGGGTCGGGAAACCGCGCCGGGTCCCGGTTGGCGGCCCCGATGATGATGAGCACGTTGTCGTCGCGGGCGACCGGCACGCCGGCCAGCACGGAGTCCTGCGGCGCGGCCCGGGCGAGGAAGTGCACCGGGCTCTGCAGGCGCAGCACCTCGTCGACGCAGCCCCGGGCGAGGTCGTCGTCGGTGGGCAGCGCGGTGACCGCCCCCGGGTGGGCCAGCAGCAGCGGCAGGCCGTTGCTGAACATGTAGACGGTGGTGACGAAGCTGGCGTTGAACAGGACGATCAGGTTGCTGATCAACTCCTCCTCGGTCAGCTCCACCTCGCCCGAGCCGACGGCCTCGACCAGAGCGCTGATCAGATCCTCGCCGGGCGTGCGGCGGCGGTGGGCCAGCAACTCCCGGTAGAACGCCCGCAGCTCCTGCGCCGCCGTGTTCGCGGCGGCCAGCCGCTGCGGGGTCTTCCCGGCCACGTCCAGGAACTCGTCGATGCGCTCCACCCGGTCCCGGTACCACTGCAGCTCCCCCGCCGGGATGCCGATGAACTCCGCCATCACCAGGGCGGGGATCGGGTACGCGAAGTCGGCCACGAAGTCGACGACGCCGCCACCGGCGTCGGCCATCCTGTCCAGCAGCTCGTCGACGACCCGCAGGATCACCGGCTCCAGCGCGCCGAGGCGGCGCGGCGTGAAGGTACGGGAGAAGACGTGCCGCATCCGGGTGTGATCGGGCGGGTTGATGAACATCATCGAGGTCTGGAAGGTGCGCAGGATCTCGTGCTCCTCCCAGCCCGGCGGCGGCTGCTTGGTCCACTGCGGATCGCGCAGCAGCCCGTCGATCAGGTCGTACCCGACCGCCACCGCCGCCACCGTGCGGTGCTCGGCGCGGGGCGGCACCGCGCTGACCGGCCCGAGCCGGTGCAGCTCGGCGTACCACGGGTACGGGTTCTGGCGGCCCTCTTCGCTGTAGAGGCCGGTGAGCAGGTCCTGCACCGTCACGACGTTCTCCTCCCCAGGATGTCGGCGCCCGGGGGCGGCGGGATCGGCCGCCGCCCGCGGGCCGGTGTCACAGGTTGAGCAGCCGCAACGGGACGGCGTCGGCCATCGCCTGGTTGCCGGCGTCGTTCGGGTGGATGTGGTCCCCCGAGTCGTACGCGGGCAGCAACTGGCTGGGCCGGGCCGGGTCACGCAGCACCCGGTCGAAGTCGAGCAGCCCGTCGAACTCCCGGCTGCCGCGCAGGTACGCGTTCACTGCCTGCCGGGTGGCCTCCTTCTCCGGCGTCCACACACCCGGGGCGCCGTGCCCCTCGTACGGGGTCAGCGTGGCCACCAGGCTGGTCAGCCCGCGCTGCTGGAGCTGCTGGTTGATCTGCCGGAGGGTGGCGATGATCGCCTCCGGCGGGTCGTTTGACATCCAGATGTCGTTGATGCCCAGGTGCGTGACGACCGTACGGACCCCGGTCTGGGGAAAGACGTCCTCGTTGAGGCGGGCCGCCGCGTTCGGGCCGAGCTGGAAGTAGCCGGGGTAGTCGCCGGCACCCGGCTCGGTGCCCTCGTGGTTGAGGCGGTTGCCGGCCAGGCTCAGGTTGAGCACGCCCGGGGTGCGCCGATCCGGACGGTCGGCGAGCAGCCGGTCGGAGAGCAGGTCGGGCCAGCGCCGGTTGGCGTTGACCGTGCTGCCGTTGCCGTCGCCGATGGAGTCGCTGAGCACGACCAGCGCCCCCGGACTGCCCTTGCGCTGCACGTCGATGCCGGACAGGAAGAACCAGCAGCAGGTGGGTCGGATGGTGAACCCGCCGCCGTCGGCGGCCCCGGTCAGGTCGCCGGCGCCGATGAAGTTGGTCTGCTGGGACTGCCCGTGGAAGGTGGTCGGCCCGGTCGGCGTCGGGAAGTGCAGGGTGACCACCAGGTCGCTGTCGTCCGCGACGGTGAAGGTCAGGGGGTCGCTGAGCAGCTCGGCGCCCCGGTTCATGGTGGCCGAGGCGGCGCCGGTGAACGTCAGCGCGCGCAGCGAGGCCGGGTCGATGTCGGAGACGTCGTCGACGGTCGCGGTGTTCGGCCGGGCGACGGTGGCGCGGCCCACCCGGACCGCCTGCTCGCCGTAGAGGTTGCTCAGCCGTACGCGCAGCGCCGGGCCACCCACGGAGACGTGTACGACCATCCGGACGCTCTGGTTGTTCAGACCGGTGTTGGTCAGGCCGACCGAGTTGCCCCGGGTGACCGCGGCGGCCCAACTGCCCGCCCACTCGCCCCGATCCGGCCGGACCGCGGCGGTCGGGGATCCGCCGGCGCTGGCGACGACGGCGGGTGTTGCCGTGACCAGCAGCGCCGCGGCCGCGGCGATGACATGCCATCTCTTCGGGGTCGACATTGAACCTCCATCGTGTGGCAGCCCAGGGCCGTCCGCTGACGGCTCCCGCCTGGACGATGGTCCAGAAACCTAGCCGCCGCCGATGACGGGCGTCAATCAACCTGATCGACGCGATCAAATGTCCACCGGGCCTGCCGGATCGCCCTTCGGCCCGGTCCCGCCGCGCCCTCGCCGGCCTAGGCTCGCAGGCGGCGGCGGTGCGGTCGCCGAACGCGCGCCCACCGCCCGCGACGTCACCGGGAGTGCCCGGAGACCGCCGCTTTCTCGGATGGGGGTTTGCCGGATGACTGACGGACCCGGGCACGCGACCTACGTGGACAGGGCACTGGATCTCTTCGCCGACTTCGGCGACCGGGAGGCGCTGGTCGGCGGTGGCCGCCGCTTCACGTACACCGAGGCCGCCGCGCTGGTGCGTGCGATGGCCGTGGCGCTGACCCAGCACGGCGTACGGCCCGGCTCGGCGGTGCTGGTGACCGTCGCGAACGCCGTGGAGGGGCCGCTGCTCCAGCTCGCCCTGCACCTGATCGGCTGCCGGACGATGTGGGTCGCCCCGGTCACCGCCCGCCGGGAGGTCGACGAGTTCATCCGGCTGGCCCGCCCCGACGCCCTGGTCTACGACGCCCGCGACCCGGCCAGCCTGGGGCCGGAGCTGGCCGCCGCGCTGCCCGGCGTACCGGTGTGCTGCCTGGGCCCCGGCGGCGCCGGCCCGGACCTCACGGCCGACGCCGAACCGAACCCGGCGCTGGCGCTGCCGGCGGCCGTCCGCGCGCCGGAGTCGTTCCTGCAGACCAGCGGCACCACCGGCACCCCCAAGCTGGTGCACCACACCGAGAGCTTCTACGCCCAGATCCGCACCCTCGCGGCCGACTTCCGCGCCGCCGGGTTCCCCGTGCTGCGGCACCTGTCGCACTCGCCGATGTGGCTGGCCAGCGGGCAGATCACCACCCTGTTCAACCTGTTCACCGGCGGGGTGCTGTTCCTGCGCGACGACTGGGACCCGGCGGCGTTCGTGGCCGCCGTGCAACGGGAGCGGATCAACTCGACCTTCGTCACCCCGCCGATGCTCTACGAGCTGCTGGACCATCCGGCGCTGGTGGGCGCCGACTTCTCGGCCATGTTCATGTTCAACGTGGGCGCCGGGCCCGCCGCGCCCGCCCGGCTGCGCCAGGCCATCGCGCGCTTCGGCCCGGTACTGCGCATCGTGTACGGCCTCAGCGAGGCCGTGGTCATCACCGCTCTGCCCGGACTGACCGACGATCCGGAGCACCCGGAGCGGCTGCGCTCCTGCGGGCGGCCCTACGGCGACGTACGCATCGAGATCCGCGACGACGACGGCACGGTGCTGCCGCCGGGCCGCGACGGCGAGGTGTGGGTGCGTACGAAGCTGAGCTTCGCCGGCTACCACGGCCAGCCCGAGTTGACCGCGCAGACCCTCGTCGACGGGTGGGTCCGCACCCGCGACATCGGCCACCTCGACGGCGACGGCTTCCTCTATCTGGTCGACCGGGCGCACGACATGATCGTCACGCACCGGCGGAACTGGGCGATCTTCTGCCGCCCCATCGAGGATGCCCTGGCCGGGCACCCGCAGGTGCGGGCCGCCGCGGTGATCGGCGTGCCGGACGAGACGGTGGGCGAGGTGCCGTACGCGTACGTGGTGACCACGCCCGGCGCGACGGTCACCGGGGCGGAGCTGATCGACCTGGTGACCGCCGAGCTCAACGAGATGTGGGCGCCGGCCGGGGTGGAGTTCGTCGACCGGTTGCCGGTGAACCGGTCGGTGAAGGTGGACAAGCGGGCGCTGCGCGCGCAGTACGCCGCGCGCCGGGCGGCGGCGGTCGGGGCGTGACCCCCCGCCGGCAGCTGGTCGTCCTGGTCAGCGCGGACCTGGTCTCCAACCTGGGCACCCGCATCTCGGTGGTGACCATCCCCTGGCTGGTGCTGGTCACCACCGGCAGCCCGACCAAGATGGGTCTGGTCGCGTTCGCCGAGACGCTGCCGTACCTGCTGTCCAGTGCCCTGGGCACGCCCTGGGCGGACCGGATCGGCCTGCGCCGGACGTCGATCCTGTGCGACGCGGGCAGCGCGGTGGCCATGGTGGTCGTCGCGTTGACCCCGTGGCTGGGCTTCGCCCCCCTGGTGGCGCTGGTCGCGGTGGCCGGCGCGCTACGAGGCATCGGGGACCGGGTCAAGCACGTCATGTTCCGGCCGGTCGCCGAGGCCGCCGGGGTGCCGCTGATCCGCCTGACCTCGGCGTACGACGGGTTGAGCCGGGTGGTGACGCTGTTCGGCGCCGCCGTGGGCGGCCTGTTGATCGCCGCGTTCGGGGTGAGCCAGGCGATCCTCATCGACGCGGTCAGCTTCGCGATCTGTGCCCTGCTGATCGGCCTCCTGGTCCGACCCCCGGCCGCCCCGGCGCAGCCCACCGCCCCGGTCGGCTACCTGCGCGCGCTGCGCGACGGGTTCGGCTACCTCGGTCGGGACCGGCCGCTGCTGGGCATGCTGGTCGTCGTCTCGGCGCTGAACATGGTCGCCAACGCCAGCGTGGCCGTCTACATCCCGTTCTGGGTCGCCCGAGAGCTGCACGGCCCCAGCGGGCTCGGCCTGGTGCTGGCGGCGTTCTCGGCGGGCGCGCTGCTGGGCAACGTGCTGTTCACCGCGCTCGGTCCCCGGCTGCCCGGCCGGCTGACGTTCCTGCTCGGGGCGACGGTCGCCGGCACGCCTCGACTGGTCGCCCTGGCGATCAGCGACGAGTTGCCGGTCGTGCTCGTGGTGACGTTCCTGTCCGGCATCGGCATCGCGGCGGTCAACCCGCTGCTCGGGGTGGCGCTCTACGAGCGGGTGCCGGCGGATCTGCAGACCCGAGTGCTCGGCATCGCCGGATCGCTGGCCTTCGTCGGCCTGCCGGTCGGCGCGTTGCTCGGCGGCTGGTCGGTGGACGCGCTCGGGCTCACCCCGGCGCTGCTGGTCATGGCCGTGGCGTGCCTGCTCGTCACCGCGTTCCCGCTGGTGGCGAGGGCGTCCAACCCGAAGGCGCCGACGCGGCCCACACCTGCCGCCACCGCCTGATGCCCTGCTGCCCAGCGGCTCGCAACCGTCTCGTGCGCCCCCTTTGCTCTGCTTACACCCACGCAACACTTTCGGGGCGTCGGTGTTGCGGCGGTTGAAGCAGAGCAAAGGAGGCAGTTGAGGTACGGCCAGGCCCGCACCTCCCGGACACCTGTCCCGAGCGCTGGCCCGGCCGGTTCCACTGTCGGCGCAAATCGGTTGCGGGCGGCCGGCGGAGCCCGCAGGCTCGGGCGGATGAGCGCACAGCCCGCACCCGACGTGCCGGACATTGACGAGACGACGGCCCGGCGCATCGACGTGGGCCTGGTCCGCCGACTGGTCGCCGAGCAGTTCCCCCGGTGGGCCGAGCTGCCGGTACGCCCGGTCGAGGTCGGCGGCTGGGACAACCGGACCTTCCACCTGGGTGCGGAGATGACCGTGCGGCTGCCCAGCGGGGAGGGCTACGCGTTGCAGGTCCCCAAGGAGCAGCGCTGGCTGCCGGTACTCGGCGGGCAGCTGCCGCTGGAGATCCCCACCCCGCTGGCCCACGGGCGACCCGGCGCCGGCTACCCGTACCCGTGGTCGGTCTACGGCTGGATCGACGGCCGGACCGCGCGACCCGAACGGATCGACGACCCGGCCCGGTTCGCCACCGACCTCGCCGCCTTCCTGTGCGCCCTGCGCGCCGTCGACACCACCGACGCCCCGGCGGCCGGCCCGCACAGCGCCTGGCGCGGCGGTCCGCTGTCCACGTACGACCCGGAGACCCGGGCGGCGATCGAGACGCACCGCGACCGGCTGCCCGTCGACGTGGTCACCGACATCTGGCAGGCCGCTCTCGATGCCGCCTGGTCCGGGCCGCCGGTCTGGTTCCACGGCGACGTCGCGGAGGGCAACCTGCTGGTTCGCGACGGTCGGCTCGCCGCCGTCATCGACTTCGGCTGCTGCGGTGTCGGCGACCCCGCCTGCGACACGGTGATCGCCTGGACCCTGCTGCGCGGCGCCGCCCGGGCGGCGTTCCTCGACGCGCTCGACGTCGACACGGCCACCTGGGCGCGCGGGCGCGGGTGGGCGCTGTGGAAGGCGCTCATCACGCTGGACGCCCCGGAGCCGGCCACGGCGGCCTGGGCCCGGCGGGTGCTCGACGAACTGCTCGCCGAGCACGCCGTGTGCCGCTGATCCCCTCCGCACCGGGCCGGGCCGGGGCGACTCGTCAGGGACCGGTTCGGATCGGGGTGGAGTGTTCGGTCCGGCAGCGCGGGCAGCGCAGTTTCGCCCCGGCGGCGGCGCTCGGCACGCGCAGTCGCTGCCCGCAGCCGCAGGTGAACTCCCGGGCCGAGCGCAGGTACTCGGCGCGGTCGCGGCGTGGCCAGCGGCCGTGGCAGCGGGCACACCACTTCGGCGGGTAGCTGTGATACCAGGCCAGCCCGAACGCTCCCCCGACCATCAGGCTGCCGGGAACCAGCAGGCCCAGCGGCGCGAGCAGGGCAGGCCACAGGGCGCCGACGCCGTCGGACAGCACCGCGCCGACCACGACCAGCACGACCACCGGCACGCCGAGCAGGGTGAACCCGAAGCCCCACGCGAAGGCCAGCAGCGACAGCAGGAACACCGCCCACATGCCGCCGGGCGCCCACCGCCGGACGCCGTACCCGCCGCAGCGTGGACAGTTCGGCGAGGCACGGTGCGGTACGGCCCGCAGCGCCTTCGGTGCGAGCCACTCGGTCAGTTTGCCGAGGATCGCCTCGACCAGCTTGCTCGCCAGGGCCTGCAGAAAGGCGCTGAGCATCGACACCTCCCTCCGACCGGCACGCCAGCCCAGGTCGGCTGGCCCACCGCCATCGTGGCGGACCCGTGCCAGCGCACCGCCCCACCGCGCCGACGCCACCGCCGCGGCGACGCCAATCCGACAGGGCCAACGGACCTCGTCGTTCGTCGTCCGTTCTTCTGCTGGCCGCGCGGGCGTCGGCCGGGGCGGCTAGCGTCGGCCCGTCGCGGCCGCGCCGGAGCCCGTCGGGCCGGAGAACGGCCGACCCGGCCGCGCGTCGGCCCCGGGATTTACCGCTCTTTCCGCAGCCAGGAGGCCGCCGCGCATGACGTCGTCGTCACCCACCCACCGCCGCACCGCCGAGGTCACCGCCGTGCGGCGGATCGGCGACAGCGCGCCGCACAGCGCGTTCACCGACCTCGTCCGGTACGCCGGCATGTGGTTCTGCGCCTTCCGTGAGGCGCGGACGCACCTCTCCGGTGACGGCGTGATCCGGGTGCTGACCTCGGCGGACGGTCGGGCGTGGAACTCCGCGGCGGTCATCCGGCAGGACGGCGTCGACCTGCGCGATCCGCGGTTCGTCGTCCGGCCCGACGGACGCCTGCAACTGTTCGCGGCGGCGGCGACCGGAGAGACGAGCAAGACGTTCGACACGGTGACCTGGCTCTCCGGGGACGGGCGCAGCTGGGGCGACCCGGTTTCCGTCGGCGAACCGGGCGTCTGGGTGTGGCGGGCCGCCTGGCACCACGACGCGATGTACGCCGTCGGCTACGCCACCCGGGGGCCACGGTTCGCCCGGCTCTACCGCAGCGTCGACGGCGTCGACCTGCGTCAGTGGGTGCCGACGCTGTTCGAGGGCGGCTACCCCAACGAGTCGGGTCTGGCCTTCGCCCCGGACGGCACCGCCCACTGCCTGCTGCGCCGCGACGGCGACAGCGCCACCGCGCAGCTCGGCCGGGCCCGACCGCCGTACCGGGAGTGGACCTGGACCGACCTGGGGGTGCAGGTGGGCGGGCCGGCGCTGCTCCGGCTGCCCGACGGACGGCTGCTGGCCGGCGTACGGCTGCTCGACGGCGACGTCCGCACCGCGATCTGCGCCGTCGACCCGGAGCGCGGCGCGCTGACCGAACTGGTCGCGTTGCCCTCCGGCGGCGACACCAGCTACCCGGGCCTGGTCTGGCACGACGATCTGCTCTGGGTCAGCTACTACTCCTCCCATGAGGGGCGCACCTGCGTCTACCTGGCCGAGGTCAGCCTGGCCGAGGAGGCGGCGGTCGGTTAGCGTGCCGGCATGCCATCGACGCTCGACGAAGCGACCGATCCGTACTGCCTCCGCCCCGGGGAGGCCGGCGAACTGCTGCGCGGGCACCCGTGGCGGCGGTTCGTGGCGATCGGCGACAGCGTGGTGGAGGGCATGTGCGAGCCGACCCCGGGCTACCCGGACGTGCAGTGGGTCGACCGGGTCGCCGCCGAGCTGACCGCCGTCCGCCCCGAGCTGGCGTACCGGAATCTGGGTCGGCGCGGGCTGCGCGCGCACCAGGTGCGGGCCGCGCAGCTCGCCCCGGCGCTGGCCTTCGAGCCGGACCTGGCGCTGGTGGTCTGCGGCGGCAACGACGCCTTTCATCCGGCGTACGACGCGGACGCGGTGGACGCCGAGCTGACCGCGATGATCAGCGCGCTACGGGACACCGGCGCGGACGTGATCACGGTGGGCATGTTCGACGTGTCGCACAGCCCGGCCGTGCCCGAGCACGTGCGGGCCGGCCTCGGGGAACGGATGCGACGCCTCTCCGCGCACACGGCGCGGCTGGCCGAACGCCTGGGAACGGTCCACGTGCACCTCACGGACCACCCACTGACGGCCGACCCCACCCTCTACAGCACCGACGGCCGCCACGGCAGCGCCCGCAGCGACGCGGTAGCGACAGCCGAAACCCTCCGCGCCCTCCGACCGCGACGGTGATCATGAAGTTATTGCCGTCCGGCACGGCGTGTCGGGGCAATAACTTCATGATCAACCGGTTGGGGGTCGGGGTCAGTCGGACAGGAGGATTCCCGTGAGGAGGACTCCGTGGGCCAGGTTGAGGATTCCGTCGCCGCCGGGAAAACCGACCCTCGCCAGGCCGCCGGAGGCGTGGCGGCCGAACAGGTAGGGGGCCAGGGAGTACGGGACGTCGGCCGTCACCGTCTCGCCGGTCTCGATCTGCACGAAGTCCATCGGCACCCGGTCGGCCGGCAGATACCGCTGCAGGATGTTGCCGCCCCGGTCGACGGCCGCGCGCAGGCCGTCGGCCCAGTCCGTCGGGCTCAGCTCGGGGCCGATCAGCACACCGTGCCCGGCTGAGCCGTCCGCCGGTTTCGCCACCAGCTCGGCCTGCTCGGCGATCGCCCGGTCGAGCACCGCGACGGTCAACGGCACCGTGTACGGCACGTGCCGGCGGATCAGCGTCTGGTCGTCGGCGGGCAGGGCGTCCACGTCCTCCCACAGCCAGGCGAAGGTGGTCTTGTTGCCGAGCAGCCAGGCCGCCGCCGACACGAACATCGGCAGCGTGCCGGCGGCCAACGCGCCGGCCACCGCGTCCAGGCCGGCGGTCGGGGTGACCCGGTTGGGCACGAAGAGGCGGAACAGCGCGTCGACCGGCGCGCCGTCGACCACGAGCCGGTCGTCGGCGGCCAGGGTGGCGGTGGACAGGGGCGCGATGACAAGGTCGATGCCGAAGTCCCGGGCCCGTACGGCGAGCGGGCTGAGGATGCGGATGAACGTCTCCGGGTCGTCCAGGCCCGGATAGTCGGCGTCGAAGTCCATCAGCAGCGCCAGCCGGGCGCCGTCGGGCAACCCCAGCTCCTCGCGGATCGCCACGAAACGCTGGTCCAGCAGCGACGGCGCGGCGCGTACCGGCAGCTCGTCGAGGATGCCGTGCTCGGCGTAGAGCTGCGCGAACCGCTGGATGACGGTGTCGGCGTCGAATCCTCCCCCGAGGCTGCTGTCGATGTTGTACTCGACGAACTTCGGCACGCCCTCGGTGAAGATCACATCGGGCCGGTACGCGGCCAGCAGCGCCTCGGTCAGCGGCTCCGACTCGTCCAGCAGCCGGGTCTCCCCCGCCGGGACGCCCAGCAGCTGGCGCAGCTCACCGGCGGTGTCCACCCGCCGCCGGCAGGCGTCCAGGATGAGTTGGGCCAGCCGGTCGCAGACCTCGTTCAACTCCCGCCAGGCGTCGGCGGTCAGGACCGGGGGGCGGGCCAGCCGCCACTCTTTGTTGTAGGTCGCCCGCCCGTGGAAGACGCGTTCCCAGGCGGCCGCGCCGCTGGCCACCATGGCCCGGCGGGCCGGCTCCGGCAGGTCGGTCCAGGCCCCGTCGGCCGACGGCCACGAGTAGTTCGGGTCGATCATGATGAGTCCTTCATGGTCAGGTGGATGGCGGTGGCGAGCTGCTCCCGGGACGGCTGCACGGCGCGGTCCAGGGCGGGGGCGAACGGCAGCACCGCGCCGTCCGGGCGGGTGACCCGGCGCGGCGGGGCGAGCAGCCGGACCCGCTCCACCACCGAGGCGATGATCTCGGCGGCCACGCCGCAGGAGCGGTTGGCGTCGTCGAGCACCACGAGACGCCCGGTGCGGGCCACCGACTCGGTCAACCCGTCGATGTCGAAGGGGTACAGGGTGCGCGGGTCGAACACCTCCACCGAGACCTGGTCGGCCACCTCCTCGGCGACCGCGAGCGCGTCGTGCACCAGGTGCCCTACCGCGACGACCGTCACGTCGTCGCCGAAGCGGTGGATGCGGCCCCGGCCCAGCGGCACCGGCTCCAGATCGGACACGTCGTCGCGCCTGTCCATCGCGCCGGCCGGGGCGAACACCACCACCGGGTCGTCGTGCCGGATCGCGCTGACCAGCAGCCCGTACGCGTCGGCCGGGGTGGCCGGCACGACGGTGACCACGCCGACGTGGGCGAAGAGGCTGTACGGGTGGTCGGAGTGCTGCCCCGCCCAGCCGGTACGCGAACCGGAGCCGGGCACCAGGTAGGTGACCGGCACCGCGCACTGCCCGCCGGTCATCAGCGGGAACTTGTGCGCGTGGTTGACGATCTGCTCGAAGACCAGGAACAGCAGCGACGGGATCTGGAACTCGATCACCGGCCGGAGCCCGGCCAGCGCCGCCCCGGTGGCGAAGCTGGTGAACGCCTGCTCGGACAGCGGGGTGTCGCGGACCCGGTCGACGCCGAACCGTTTGGCCAGCCCGGTGGTCACCAGCGACGCGCCGACCTGGATGTCCTCGCCGAGCAGGAACACCGCCTCGTCGCGGGCCAGCTCGTCGGCCAGCGCCCGGGTCAACGCCCGGCGGTACGACAGTCGGGGCACCTCAGCCACCTCCGGTGCGCACGGTCATTCAGCCACCTCCGGTGCGGGCGGTCAGGCCGCTGGCGTACAGGTACGCCAGCGCGTCGGCCGGGTCGGGGTGCGGGCTGTCCAGCGCGAAGCGCACCGCCGCGTCGAGGGTCGCCTCGACCTCGGCGTCCACTGCGGCGCGCTCGGCGTCGGAGAGCCGTTCGCCCTGGATGCGCACCGGGTCGCGGGCCCGGCCCCGGCTCACCTCGTCGGGCGGGCGGTAGTCGAGGCGTACCGCGTGTTCGAAGGTGTGGTGGGCGTCGAAGCGGTAGGTCCGGGCCTCGATCAGCTCGGGGCCGCCGCCGGCGCGCATCCGGTCGACAGCGGCGGCCGACGCGTCGCGTACCGCCTCCGGGTCCTGGCCGTCGACCTCGACGGCCCGGATGCCGAAGGCGGCGGCGCGGCCGGCGATGCTGCCGGCCACCGCGCCGGCGACCGGCATGGTGGTGGCGTAGCCGTTGTTCTCGCAGACGAACAGCACCGGCACCCGCCACAGCGCGGCCAGGTTGAACGCCTCCAGCAGCATCCCCTCGTTGACCGCGCCGTCGCCGAAGAAGCTCACCCCGACGGTGTCGCGGCCCTGCCGTCGGCGGGCCCACACCGCGCCCGTGATGATTCCGCCGGAGGCGCCGACGATGGCGTTCGCGCCGAGCACGCCGATGCTGAGGTCGGCGGCGTGCATCGAGCCGCCCCGCCCGGCGTTGAGGCCGGTCAGCCGGCCGCACAGCTCGGCGAGCATCCGGGCCGGGTCGGCGCCGCGGGCCAGCACGTGCCCGTGCCCGCGGTGGGTGCCGGCGAGCACATCGTCGGCCCCGAGCGCGGCGCAGACGCCGGCGGCGATCCCCTCCTGACCGAGGTACGGGTGGATGCCGCCGACGATCTGCCCGCCGTGGACCAGCTCCACCGCACGCTGTTCGAACCGGCGGATCAGCCGGACCGTGCGGTAGAGCCGGACCGGGTCGGCGTCGGTCACGCCGGCCCCTTGACCGCTGCGAGGATGTCGTCCCAGAGCCGGGCGCGGGCGGCCAGGGCGGTGTTGACCGTGTCGGCGCACTCCTGCCACTTCGTGTCGTCGTCGCCGCACAGGTCGGCGAGCATCTGCATGGCCATCGGGGTGTGCTGCTCGCCGTCGACCTCGATGTGCCGTTCCAGGTAGTCGACGAAGGTGTGCAGCCGGTTGCTGCGCTCGTTGACCGCGACGACCTGCGTGAACATGTCCGGGATCAGGTCCTCCCGGCCGAACGCGAAGGCCGCCGCCTGACAGTGCACCGGGGTGGACTCGATGATGTGCCAGGTGGTCGCGGCGAACCGCGCGGACGCGGCCGGCGCCCCCGCCTCGGCGAGCGCGTCGGTCACCGGCCGGCCGGCGCGCAGCAGGTCGACGAGGGCGTTCACGGCGGTGGTGTCCGCGCCGGCCTCGGCCATTCCCCGCACGTACAGCTCGAAGTGACTGATGTAGCCCTCGCCCAGCTCGTCGCTCTCCTCCACCATGACGATGTCGTTGATGAGGCGGCGGCTGCCGGTCGGGCCGGTCGGAATCCAGGGGACGGTCACGCAGGTCAACTGCCGCTGCAACGACTTGAGCAGCGACATGAAGTCCCAGACCGCGAAGACGTGGTGCTCCATGAAGGTGACCAGCGCCTCGTGGGTGTCGAGGTTGGCGTAGAGCGGGTGCTTGACCACGGCGTCGCGTCGCTCGGTCACCGCCTGTTCCAGCCGTTCGATGCCCGGGTGCGTCCTACCCCAGTCGTACCGTGACATGTCAGCCTCCCTGCTGGGCGCGGTGGCGCCAGATGACCGGGCAGTAGTCGGGGTCCGCGTAGTCCGGCCGCCCGTCGTGGGTGCGGCGGACCAGCACGTCGTGGTTGTACGCGGCGAGCGAGCCGTCGGAGAGCGGGTACGCCCGCCAGGCGTTGTCGCCGTCCTGCAGGTGCAGCGAGATCGCCTGTCGGGGGCGACCGCTGACGTTGGGGCCACTGCCGTGGTAGGTGCGGCAGTGGTGGAAGCTCACGTGTCCCTTGGGGATCACCATCGGGATCTTGCGGATCTCGGCGCCGTTGTGTGCGGCGTTCTCGGCCAGCATCTCCTCCAGCTGGCCGCGGTCGCGGTCGGCGAAGTGCCGCACGACTGTGTCGTCGGCGCCGATCTCGGACCACCGGTGCGAGCCGTCGACCATGGTGATGGTGCCCATCTCCTGGCCGCAGTCGTGGAAGGGGATGAACGCGGTGAGCATCTTCTCCGACGACGACGACGCCCAGTAGTGCTTGTCGAAGTGCCACGGCACGATGTTGCTCGGCTCGCCGGAGATCGGCGGCTTGTAGATCAGCGTGGACTGGAAGACGCGGATCTCGTCGGCCTCGGCGAGCCGGGCGGCGACCGCGCCGATCAGCGGTTTACGCAGGATCGCGCCGAGGCCGTCGTGCTCGTGGTGGACGTAGTCGTTGTGCCGCTGCACCGGCCCTTTCGCGGGCTCCCAGTAGGCGAGCTTCGGCGGACGCACCGGCAGCCGGCGGTCGCGTTCGCCGTCGTAGTAGCGCTGCGCGGCGGCGGCGAGCGCGTCCACCTCGTCGTCGGTGAACAGCTTCTTCGACAGGTACCAGCCGTGCTCGGCGTAGTGCCGCACGTCGTCGTCGGAGGGCAGCAGCGCCCTCTCCTGGGCGGTCAGCGTCGGTTCGTACTCGGTCGCGGTCATGCCCCCACCCCCTGTGGTGTCGCCGCCGCGGCGGCCAGTTCCCGCTCCTTGGCCTCGTACAGCGCCTTGATGTTGCCGCTGCCGAAGCCGCTCGCGCCCCGCCGCTCGATCAGCTCCAGGAACAGCGTGCGGCGCACGTGCATCGACTCGGCGAAGATCTGCAACAGCTGCCCGCCGTGATCGGAGTCGACCAGCACTCCCAGCTCGCGCAGTCGTTCCAGTGGGGCGTCCACCCGACCGACCCGCGCCTCCAGGGCGTCGTAGTAGCTGGCGGGGGTGCCGGCGAAGCGGACCCCGCGCCGGCCCAGCGACTCCACGGCGGCGACGATGTCGTCGGTACGCAGCCCCAGGTGCTGCACTCCCCCACCGGCGTGCTGGTCGAGGAACGCGTCGATCTGCCCTGGCCGGCGGGCCCGGTCGGGCTCCAGCAGCACCACGGTGACCTGCCCGGACGGGCTCTGCACCACCTTGGAGTTCATCCCCTGCCCGTCGACCTCGATGTGCTCCTCGAAGATCTGCGCGAAGTCGAACAGCCCCTCGAAGTGCCGGACCGTCTCGTTCAGCTCGCCGGACGGCACGCAGACCGCCAGGTGGTCGACCTCGGCGAGGACCGGCTTCCCCTTCTCCGCCGTGAACGGCGTCGGCGTGATCACGCCGGGCAGGAAGTCGGCCCGGCTCCCCCGGCGCTGCACCAGGCGGTGCCGCACGTCGGCGAAGCCCGCCACCTCGGCGGTCACCACCTCGGCGTCCGCGCCGGTCAGCGTGGTCGGTGGCGTCACGCCGGTCGCGCCCCGGCCCACCAGCTCGGCGTACGCCTCGGCGACGTCGCCGACCTCGACCGCGACGACCGCGATACCGTCGCCGTGGCGCTGCACGTACCGGGCCGCCGGATGCTCGGCGCTCAGCCCGGAGGTGAGCAGCAGGCGGATGTCGCCGTGGCAGAGCAGCAGTGAGCGCTGCCCGGCCAGGCCGGTCTCCGGGCCACCCTGGCCGCAGATCTGAAAACCGACGGCGGTGCTGAAGTAGAAGGCCGCCTGCCGGGCGTCACCTACGTAGAGTTCGATGTGGTCGATCCCACGGATGTCCATGTTTCAGTGCCCTTCCCCATGCTTCCCCCCGTGTTGCCGTCCGGACGCCCCCCGTCCGGGATGCCGCGTCGCTCACCTCCTCGGCTCGGCGACCCGCGCGAGCAGCAGGCTCACGTTCTGGCCGCCGAACCCGAACGAGTTGGTCAGCGCGTACTCCGGGTCGGCCTTGCGGGGGGTGCCACGGATGTGGTCCGCCGGGCAGGCCGGGTCCGGGTCGTCGAGGTGGTACGTCGGTGGCAGCAGCCCCCGACCGAGCGCCAGCGCGGTCGCCGCCGCCTCCAGGACCCCGGAGGCGCCGAGCAGGTGGCCGGTGAGCGCCTTGGTGGAGCTGACCGGCACGCCGCCGTCGCCGAAGACGTCCGCGAGGGCGGTGGCCTCGGCGATGTCGCCGAGCTTCGTGCCGGTGCCGTGCGCGTTGACGTAGCCGACCGCGGCAGCGGGCACGCCCGAGCTGCGCAGCGCGCCACGGATGCACGCGGCCGCGCCGGCGCCGTCGGGGCGCGGGGCGGTCGGGTGGTACGCGTCGGTGGTCGCGCCGTAGCCGGCCACCTCGGCGTACCCGGTGGCGCCGCGGGCGGCGGCGTGCTCGGCACGTTCGAGCACCAGCAGCGCCGCGCCCTCGGCCAGCACGAACCCGGAGCGGGACGTGTCGAACGGCCGGCTCGCCCGGGACGGGTCGTCCCCGGCGCGGGCCAGCGCCCGCGCGTTGCCGAAGGTGTCGGCGAAGGTGGGGAAGAGCGGCGCCTCGCTGGCCCCGCAGACCACCACGTCGGCCTCCCCCGCCCGGATCAACCGGACCGCGTCGGCGACCGCCTGTGCGCCGGACGCGCAGGCCGTGCCGACCGACGAGCTGTAGCCCCGGATGCCGTGCGCGATGGCGATCCGCGCCGCCGGCATGTTCGGCAGGATGCCGGTGAGCAGGTACGGGCTGACCGCCGCGCGGCCCCGGGCGGCGCGGGCGAGCACCTGGGTCTCCAGGGTGGCCATCCCGCCGACCCCGCCGACGATCACGCCGATCCGGGACTCATCGACGTCGCGGCCCACCTCGATGCCGGCGTCGGCGAGCGCGTCGGCGGCGGCGAGCAGGGCGAGCACCACGATCCGGTCCAGCACGCGGCTCTCCGGCCCGGACACGACGCTGCGCGGGTCGATGTCCGGCAGCAGACCGGCGACGTCCAGCGACTCGCGCGCCGGATGCCCGTCGGGCGGCCGAGTCAGCCCGGAACGGCCGGTGGTCAGCGCGTCGAAGGTCTCCTCGGCGCCCCGCCCGACCGGGGTGAACAGGCCCATCCCGGTGATCAAGGCCGTCACGACGGCGCTCCGGATCGCCCGCTCACGACGACGCCTCGCTCAGGTAGCGCTCGCGCAGGGCCACCTTGCGGACCTTGCCGGTCACGGTGACCGGGATGTCGTCCGAGCGCACCGGCACCACCCGGCGCAGCGTGGCGCCGACGTCCGCGCCGAGCGCGGCGCGGACCCGTTCGGTGCGGTCCTCGGCCTCGTCGGCCCCGGCCGCCAACTCCAGCAGCACGTCGGTGGCCACACCGCCGGCCTCGGCGACGATCACCACCGTGCAGTCGGTGACGTCCGGGCAGGTGGCGAGGATCTTCTCCTCGGACAGGGCGGTGAAGAACCGCCGGCCGTCTCCGGCGTCGACCGAGTCGACGGCCCGGTCCAGGTGGTAGTAGCGGCCGTCGGCGTCGGCCCGGACCAGGTCACCGGTGAGGTACCAGCCGCGCTGGCGGAACCGGTAGGTGGTGACCGAGTCGTTCCAGTAGCCCCGGAACAGCGACGGCGAGTCGACGCCCAGGAAACCCACCTCGCCGACCGGCACCGGCTCGCCCTCGGCGTCGAGCACCGCGACCCGGGCGAACTCGTACGGCCGGCCGATGCAGCGGCCGTACCGGTCGGTGTCGGCGCGGTGGGTGATGTGGAACATGGAGTGCCCCATCTCGCTGGAGCCCAGCCCGTCGATGAAGACCGAGCCGGGCACCCGGGCCACGCCGTCGCGGGTGACGGTGTCCCGCCAGCCGGTCGCGACCAGCCGGCGGATGTGCGGCTCGTGCGAGCAGTCGCCGGTGTTGAACCACAGCCGCACCGAGTCCAGGTCGTACCCGGACAGGTCGAAGCGGGCCAGCTCGGCCCAGGTGACCGAGAAACCGAACACCCCGTCGGGGCGCCAGCGCTGGATGGCGTCGAGCACCCGCTCGCCGCCCTGCTCGGACAGGAGGAACATCTCCGCGCGGTTGCCCAGCGCCTGATTGACCATCAGCACGGTGGCGGTGTGCGGCGCGGGCAGCGCGTTGAGGATCCGGCGGGTGCCCTGCGCCTGCGGCATGGTGAGCAGGTGCCGGGTGGCGGCGAAGAGGCTGGCGTGCGAGTGCAGCACCGCCTTGGGCACCCCGGTCGTCCCGGAGGTGTGGGTGATCACGATCGGGTCGTCGGGGTGGTGCCGGTAGTGCGCCGGGGCCGCGGCCGGGTCGCCCGCGCCTGCCTGCGCGGGCGTGCCCAGCAGCGGTACGCCCAGGTCGTGCCCGGCCAGCAGCGCGGTGTGCGCGTCGTCGGCGAGCACACCGACGCCGCGCAGCCGGCGGATGTACTCGGCGGCGATCTCCGGGCGGAGCTTGCCGTTCATCAGCGCCGGGATCGCCCCGAGCCGGGCCAGTGCCAGGAAGCTCAGCACCATGTCGGCGGCGGCGGTGGCCCAGACGGCGACCGGGTCGCGGGGGCGTACCCCGCGCTCGTGCAGCCAGGCGGCGCGGGCGGCGACCCGCTCGTCGAGCTGGCCCAGCGTGAGCGGCGCCTGCGCCGGGTGCCCGTCGACGGCGGTGTCGAAGGTCAGGCCGGGCCCGTCCGGGTCGGCGCCGTGCGCCAGCACCCGGGCCAGCATGTTGCCCGCGCCCAGCTCGGTGTCGGCGGCCAACGCGCCGCGCAGTCCCGGTGTCCTCATGGTCGTGCTCCTCCCCCCAGCAGCACCGCGACCGCCTCGGTGGACGTGTCGGGCGCCTGTTCGATCAGGACCAGCAACACCTCGTCGGCGTCGCCGTCGTCGCGCAGCAGGGTCGCCTCGGCGGTGCCGTCGGCGTACGGGTCGCCGGTCGGGCTGAGGCAGACCACCGGGCCGCGCAGCCCCCAGCGGGCCGCGAGGTGCCCGGCGACGCTGTTGGGCACGGACTGGTAGAAGAACAGCGGGCCGACCCGTCCTCCGGCCTCGACCGTGGCCCGCACGTGCTCCGCGCTGGCCCGGTCGCCGCTGGCGGTGACCAGCACGATCGCCGTCCGCGTCCCGGTGGGCACCGGCCCCGTCCCGTACCGTCGGCGCAGACACCGCTCGGCAACGGCCACCACCACCGGCGCGAACCCCGAGAACACGAACCCCGGAACTCCCGGCACGTCCCCGTCCCCGTCCTCGGGCCAGCGAGCCCGGGCGAGCTCCCGCACCCCCGCCTGCCGCGATCGTGCGATTTCGGTAGTCGTTTCGCGTGCTTCCTCGGATTCGTCGGGACGGAAGGTGCACGATCGCGGGGAGGTCGGGGTGGTCACGGGGTGCCGACCAGGAGGGCGGTGTTGGCGCCACCGAAGGCGGCGTTGAGGGTCAGGGCGTGGGTCGCGGTCGTCCTGCGTGGACGGTCCGTGATGACATCCAGCGGGCACGCCTCGTCCGGGCCGCGCCAGCCGGCGTTGACGGGCAGTTCGCCGTGGCGCAGCGCCAGCGCGGTGACCATCAGTTCGAGCAGCCCGGACGCCTCCAACGCGTGCCCGTGCAGCGCCTTGGTGGAGCTGACCGGCACCTGCCCGGCGTACCCGTCGAGGGCCTGGCGCAGCGCTGCCGCCTCGGCGGCGTCGCTCTGCGCGGTGCCGGTGGCGTTGGCGTTGACGTAGCCGACGGCCTGCGGTGGCAGCCCGGCCCGGCGCAGCGCGGCGCGTACCGCGTGCGCCAGCCCGGTGCCGGACGGGTCCGGCTGGCAGGGGTGGAACGCGTCCCCGGCCCGCCCCCAACCGACCACGGTGGCCACCGGCTCACCGTCGCGTCGACGGGCCACCGCGCTGGACTCGAGCACCACCGCGGCCACCCCGTCGCCGAGCAGCAACCCACGTCGGCCGGCGCTGAACGGGCGTACCGCCCCGTCGTCGGAGAGAGCCCGGCCGGCGTCGAAGAGCGCGAACTGGTCCGGTTCGACGAGGTAGCCGGCGGCCACGACCGCCCGGTCCAGGTCGCCCCGGGCGATCAGCGTGGCGGCGTCGGCCACCGCCGTGCTCGCCGACACGCAGGCGCTGGTGTAGACGCGGGTCGGACCGGACAGTCCGCCGCCCTCGGCGAGCCGAGCCGCCAGTGCGGACGGGCCGGGCGGGCCGCCGTGCACGGCGAGCAGCA